>JBCDID010000032.1:0-15465 GCA_038749355.1 Pseudomonadota bacterium
GCCACCGTCGCCTTCCAGGTCTCCCAGGCCCGGCTCTCAGGGCCAGTGCCCTGCTCGAGCGCATCGATGCGCGCACATGCTGCCTCGAGAGCGCCAGTGTCCGAGCCAAAATGCGTGACCACGGCATCGGCGCCTGAGTTGTCGGCATCGGTGAAAAAGGTCGAGAGCGGCACGTCGGCCACCCGGCCCTCGAGCCCGAAGACGATATTGCCATCGACAACGGTCGCGGGCGTGACCGTGTTCCGGATCCCGCGCGCAAACGCGGCGGTCTGATCCGCAATCGCCTGGCGGCGCTCATCTGGCGTCGGACCGCCTTGCGCGTAGGCGAGCGTCTGGACCGCGACCATGGCACAAGTGGCGATCGCGGCGATCCCGAGGCGCAAGACGCCGAGCGTGTGGAGCCGGGTCACCCTCATCTCGGCGCCGTGCAACAATCGGTCCAGCGCCAGAGCACGTAGACCGCGTCCTCGCCGATCCCGGGGATGCTGCGCCCGAGCCCCCATTGAAACGTGCTCTCACCGATATCGTGATTGTCCTCGGCCTCCGGCAGAGGCGACCACATAGACATGCGGTACATGGACTTGGTGATGAAGGGATCGATGAGCCCGTTGCAGAGCGTGTCGCTGCCCATGGTGCGCCGGGCGAGCCCCCGCCTGTGATTGGCTGCAATCGCGCGGGTGGCCAGAAGCGAGAGCTGGTTTGGCAGATCAGAGGGCCCGAGCACGGAGCCAGTGATCGGATAGATCGTGCCCCAGGAGCCCGCGCACCAGAACATCGCATCGATCGGGCGATGGGCATTCGAGGCCACCGCATCCGCGATACAGGATGTGACGGCGGCCACATTGGCGAAGAGCACGGATTCCGGGTTGGCATAGAGCGCCAGCGTCGAGTTTACCCAGGTCGGATCGAGCTCGGAGAGATAGAGCGCGTCGATGTCGAGATAGCCGTCCTGGTTGCACCGGTCCTGGGAGAAGAGGCCGAGCAGATCGAGAAGCGGGAAGGACCAGATGTGGTAGTAGTAGAAAGTGCTGTCTTCATCGTCCTGGGTCTCGTTCTCAGCCCCGCCAAGGCGCAGCCTGTGCACAGTGGGCAGCTCGATCCCGCCAAGTGCCGGGGAACAGCCCGGATTGCGCACGAGCTCGATGATGCGGGCGGGCTGCCACATGCCGATGGTCAGCCCCAACATGGGAACTCCGAACTGATCGTCACAGAAACAGATCGCGGAGGTGACGGGATCGGCACTGTTCGCCCCCTGCCCGGCTGCATCCGTCGATTGCGGTTTTGTCCCGAACGGGGCCAGGGTCTGACCCGCGACGGTGATCGGAAAGATACAGTCCCAGCAGATATCCGTGATGAGACGCGGCGAGAGGATCAGCTCGTCCTGGCAGACAGCCTGGGCAGGTAACGCAGTGACCGATAGAACGACTGCCAGCGCCCAGGTCCTGATCCCGGCCGGGCCCCTCATGGACCCATCCCCTCGATGAGAACCACGCCGCCCCCCTCCCCCGCCCTGACAAGGCTTGGTGTCGCGCGAATGTGGAAGCGGCGCGCAATCTGGCGATCGAGCACATAGACGGGCTGACCAAACTGGCCGGAGAGCTGGCGCAGACCCTCCAGCCCTGCCCCATCGCCCAGATCGGTGGTCAGGAGGACTGGCTCGACCGCCCGCTCCGCCTGCTGCGCGGCATAAGCGATCTGGTCCGCATTGCGCCCGTCGAAGACAATCAGGGTCGGCGTGAAGGGCAGATGCGCGCCCGGGTCGACAATGGTGCCAGCACTGGCAATCAGGACGCCATCGGCCCCGTGCAGATCCCGGGTCAGGACATGGGAGAGATCGAGGCGACGCTCGGTTCTGCCCTCTGCCACCGGCAGATGGATCTTCGGGCGTCTTGCCCAGGCGCGTGCGAGCGCGCCTTCCCGTTTGGCCGCCCAATCGATCTCGCCCGCTCGCGCCTGCATGACCTTGATGAGATCGGGCTCTGCAACCTCGTAGATCCGGTCCACTGTCTCGCCAGGCGCATGATGCTCGAAGCGCTCGGCAAAGAAGGTGCCATGCAGGACATGGCCTGTCTCATTGTCGAGAATGGCAGGCACGGAGGTGATCGCGTGCGTGCGAAACGGCACGGGATCTATGGCGAGTGGCACGGCCTCCTCGCTCTCGGTCGAGATCAGCCGGCGGGCAAAGCCCGAGATCGTCTCACCCTCGGGCACGCCGCGAAAGAGCACTTCCATGTCGCCGCGCGCGCGTGCCTCGTCCAGCATGCGCACGACGACGCCGCGCGGCAGCGAGAGCGAGGCGAAGAGAAAATAGCGCGCCCGCTTACGCCCCGCCCCTTTCGGCTTCTCACCAATCCGCGCGAGCACGCCCTTGGCCGTGCCCTCGACCGCGGCGTGAAGGCGTGGATCCTCGAGCAGGGCCTGTGCATCCGGCAGCAGACCCTCGATCCCGAGATTGGAAACAGCAGCGCGCAGCCGCTCATAATCCTCCAGGATTTTTTGAGGGGATGGGCGAGAACTTCGCGCGAGCGCATTGCCGGGAGCATGGAGCCCCGAGGCGGTATCGGCGCGCGCGGCGGAGAAAGCGCAGAGCGCCGGGAAGACAAAGCCTGCAAGCAGCACAAGCAGCGCAAGCAACACCGGCGCCCTGCCAAAGAGGGACAGCGTCAACGCTACCATAATGCCCACCCCCGACCGATCCCGTGGGTGGATATCTCCACCGCCCCGAAATACCGCCCATCGAGACTGTCCTCGGTCTCGCCGAGGAAGAAAACATGGGCCTCGGGCACGATGAACGTGCGCTCGAGATCGGGAATCGGCGTGCCAAGCCGGGCGGCCAGCGGCAGACCGCGCGTGACCACCGCGCCATTGACCGAGATGCCTTCATCCAGCGAGACCTCGATGCGGTCTCCGGGCAGGCCCGCGGCGCGCTTGACGAAGACGATATCCGCAGGGAAGACCCCGAGCCTGTGCACCAGCTCGGGCGGGTGGAAGGCATAGATCTGGCCCCGTTCCGGCATCCCCGCATCAAGTGCATAGGCGACAGCCGAGATGCCGGGCAGACAAACCGTCTCCTGCTCGACAAACCCGATGCGCAGATTGGCATGCACGTCCGAGCCAAGTGCACAGAGCAGGGCAATGCCGGCCACCGCGTCACGCAACACGCCTCGATGTCCGCGCCCGAACTGCGGCAGGCAGGAGAGAAGGCGCGACCGGATCACGGCCGATCCCCCTGGATGCCCGGCAGGCGCGCGGTCCCGAAGCCTACCCGGGCCCCTGCCATGCCATCGACGAGGGCCGAGAGATCGAGATCAGGCCGTGCAGCGAGGTGGCTCGCGGCGGGTGCCGACTGGCCCCCCGCGAGCGCTGGTCCGCCGAGAATACGGTCCCGGGGCGCCTTCACGATCTGCGCGGTCGTAAGCACCAGGTAGCCCCTGGACGCGAGATCGTCACCTGCCGCGCCGATCTCGGTGAAGGTTGCCTGGATGTCCTCGAAAGGCCGACCGGCTGCCATGGCGCCCAAAACCGGCGAATAATCGATCACCGCAATGGGCGGGCGTTCGGCGAGAGCGGATGCCAGACGATCCCTGGCCCGCTTCTCGATGATCATCGCGGTGGCAAGGGATGCGGCGCCTGCGACCAGCAGCATCATGGCGAATGTCTCGGCAAAACGCATGGGATCAGGCCTCCTCAGGGGCGCGTTCGGGGGTTTGGGACGTCTCGGCGGCACGGGCGGCGAGGGCTGCCTCGACCGCTTCGGCGGCCATCATGCCGCGCGCGCGCAAGCGCGCAATCAGCGCCAGGTCATCGGGCCTGGTCGAGTAGAGGAGCTGCGCGAAGGGATCGACGACAAGCCGCGCAATCCCCTGCCCCCAATCCGAGAGAATGAAGATCTCGGAGTATTTGCCCGGCACGGTGCGCACGGATTTGAGAAGCTCGACGCCGAGACCCGAGAGCGGCAGTTGCCGCGCCTCGACCACCCGGTCGATGGCGTCCGCGCGTTGTCCGAGCAGGAACATGTGCGCGGAGTTGTCCGCGATGGCCTTGCCGACCTCGGACTGGAACAGGTCAGCCACGGATTGCGTGACCGTGACCGCCCCGCCGCCATATTTGCGCATGCGCCGGTAGGCATGCTCGATGAAGCGCCCGACCTCGCCATCGGAGAGGAGGCTCCAGGCCTCGTCGATGAGCACGATCTTTCGCCGTCCCCGATCGCCGCCATACATCGACTGCTGGATCTGGTAGATGAGCTGGAGGAGCACGATCTGCTGGAGATGGGCCTGGCCGCGCAGGCCCTCGAGCTCGAGCACGGTGAAACGGTTGGCGAAACTCACGGTGTTGGCCCCCACGAAGTACCGCCCCCAGGCCCCTCGCGAGGTGAACTGGAAGAGCTGCGCCCCGATATCACGGACCCTCTTGTCACCGTGGCCGTCGAGGGCCGCGGCCACGATGTCGAGATTGAGACCGTGTGCGTGGACGGCCCAGAGATCGGTGATCGTCCGGGTAAGCTCCGCGCGCTGATAATCGCTCAGCGTCTCCGAGGGGGCCGCCATGGCGCCGACCAGCGTGACCAGCATCGCGGCCTCTTCCTCGAACTCGCGCACCAGGCCGAACGGGTTGAGGCAGATCTGCCCCTCGGCGTCGAAATCGATATACTCGCCGCCCAACGTCTCGCAGAGATTGCGGTAGGAGCCGCCGATATCGATGGTCCAGACGAGCCCGCCTGCCGCGAGATAGCCCGCCACGAGCTCGTTTGCGAAGAAACTCTTGCCCGAGCCCGATTGTGCCGCGATCACCGCGTTGTAGTTCGTGCCACTGTCGAAGAGATCGAGGGTCATGTACTGCCCGGCCCGGCTGACGAACTGGACGACTGGCGTGGGCGTGCCCTTCCAGTCTCCGAAGATTGGCAGGAGGCGCGCGGCATGCTCTGTCGAGAGCGTGTTGTAGCGCGCGAGATCCCCGATCACGGCAAGATCGGCTCCGAAGGGCAGCGTGTTCATGAGGAGCGGCAGGCAGATCCGGCGCTCAGTGGAAAAAATGAAGTTCTGCTCGGCGGCGAAGGCCCGTACCTCGGCCATGTGACGCCTGAGTTCTGCCTTGTCGCGGCCGTAGACCCCGAAGGTCATCATTACGCGCACCGGACGCGATCCGCGGGCGAGGCTCTCGTGCAGAAGGTTCCAGTCCTCCGAGCGCTTCAGGATGGTCGGGATCCAGCGCGTCATGGTGCCGTCCGCCATGTGCATGGCGTAGGCGCGCTTCTTGTCGACATCGCCACGCGCCTTGACGTCGTCGGGAAAATGCAGGTTGACCGCCAGGTAGAAGGGCGTGCGCACGCCGCGCGCGCCCTGCAGGAGATCATAGAGCATATGCGCAGTCTGGCCGAAGAACAGCGTCTCAGGCAGGGTTTTCGGGCTCATGAAGGCAATGCAGGCGCCCTCGCCGATGGAGATATGATCGCGCTCGACGCGGATCTCGTTCCCGAAGTCCACGAACTGTGCGGCCAGCGGCTGGTCATGGCCCGGCTCGATGCGTCCGAACTGGCGCCAGCTCGCCACATCGTCGCGATTGCAGAGCACGTTCATCTGGGTGAGCCAGTCGGTTGCGGTCATCACCTTCGGGTCAATGCCGATGGCGTCGAGCTCGGTCTCCACAGCATTTGCAAGACGTGCGATCTCCTCGATGTCACTGGCCTTAGGCGGGCGGTGCGCCACAGGCACTTTGATCGTGATGAGGATCTGGAAATCCCTCAGATGCGTGTTCGGGATCGAGGCGAACGGCTCGCTGATCGCGGCCGCGAGCATGTCACCGCGCCGCGCCCAGGCGGCCTTGTCGAGCGCATCGCCCGAGGCCTGGCGGATAACGGACGTGGTCTCGAGCCATGCGACGAGATTGGGCGAGCCCACGAGCAGCATCTGCAACATGGTGTCAGCGGGCCAGTCACGGTCGAGAAAGGACCGGATGCGGGCCTCGGACTTCTCGTCACCGCCCGGCAGCGGCTGGCAGACAAAGCCGAAGCCAAGCGCGCCGTCATCGCACCAAAAGAGATGGGTCTTCTCCTCATAGGCCAGCACCGGAGAGAGAAGCTCCGTGCGGGCTGTGGCGGGATCATGCACCGGCACCCTCATTGGTCGAGCCCTGCAAGCCAGGTCTCGAAAGAGGGCCCTGCCCCCTTGTGGAGCGTGCCATCCGTCGAGATCGCAAAGGGCACCTCGGTGATCCCGAAGAGCTGGCTGACGACCACGCGCCGCTGGAGCGGTCTGAGATCGCAGTCAGGATCCTGATCGAGCGCGGCCCGGTAGCGATGATCGGCAACCGCCGCGCGAGCGGCGTCTCGATCCAGGGCGCAGTGGATCTGGCGCACGAGCGCGCCGGATTGCTTGCCCAGGGCAGGCACAGGCACAACGCGGAACCTGTGCGAGGAGAAATGCGGGCTGAGCCTTGCCATCATGTCGGCGCAGGCAGGGCAGATCGGATCGACGAAGAGCGTGACGATCCGGTCGCCCTGGCCAAGCTCGACCGGCGCGAGATCGTCCCAGAACGTCTCGAGGGCGGAGACATCGAGTGTGGAGACCGAGGCACGGATCTCGGCCATGGACCGTAGCTGCCTGCCCGACCAGAGATCGGTGATCTCGCCCCTGATGGCATAGCGGCCATTGGCGGAGAGAAAGTAGATGCCGGATCGACCGGAGATGGTCGCGGCCGAAAAAGTGCCGCCGGGAAGATGGATCATCTCCTCGAAGTTCTCGCCAAGACCGTCTCCGGGCCGGCCATCGCCGCCGGCATGCACGGACGGCGCGAGAAGTGTGAGAGCCACAGACAGGCTCAGCCCGAGTTTGGTGCGCCGTCCCATGTCACGCGCCCCTTAGATCGACGCCGGAATGGCGAGAGCTGCGGGCAACGCCGGGTCCAGTGTTGCCGTGACGATCCCGCCAATGACGGCAGGTGCTGTGGTCATGGCAAGGGCCACGCCCACACCGGCGATCACCGGAATAGCCGATGCACGCATCACGGTCATGGTGGTGCCCGCGGCGACAGCGAAGAGAGACACCATCACCCCGAGCGAGCCGGTCATCCAGGCGGTCACGGTCGTAGCGACACCGCCGAACGTGGTGTCCGTGCCTGCCTGTGCGAGCGACGGCATGGAGAGGACGAGCGCGAGGGCCAGTCCGGTCTTCAGATCAAGTCTGGGGAACATGAGAATATCCTTTCTGATCTCGTTCCTGTGTGCCCGGTCAGGCGTCTTGCTCTTTGCCCTGCCGGGTTCTTTCAAAAGCCGGGAAGGGCGGGAAAAAATCAAGAGGTAAAAATGTCTTTTTCTGTTTATTTTCAATTGGTTAATTCCTCTCCAACCGCCTCTGCCCGGACCTCGGAAGAGGCCCGGCAAAACCTGCGATCAGACCCCTCTGGTGAGGGGAAAAAGAGCTGCTCTAGAGCGATTTCGGACCTGACTGGATCAGGGGCATTGCGCATGGCCCGAGAGCGCGAAGCGTGGCAGGGCAGGCGCGATTCAGGTTGCTTCTAAGACGCTCTAATGTGTTCTCACCCCGCTTGACGGTTGCGCAGACCTCGCCTGGAGGATCTCGGCGCCGGCCTGCTGCGGAACCGGTCTCTGAGGGTTGGCCGGGCCTCTTTGCGGCACGGGTCTGGCCGAAGGCGCGGCATCACGCGCACGCGCCTCGATCATCTCGACCGACTGCAAATGGTTCGAAGACCCGGCGAATGCCCGAGTGCCGTGATGGGGCAAGACCGCCTGCGGCGCGTTCATGCCCGCAAAGACATAGCCAGCGACGATCGTATCGCCCGAGACGTCCTGCCAGGGCGCGACCCAGATCCGGAGAACTCGGGGCTCCGACGAGACAGGGACCGGCACACCTTCTGGCGTGAACGTTGTCGGATCGTACCGCGCCGTACCCCGCGAGAGGGAAGCCTCGATCCGCCTGAGATCGCGGATCTCCGCCTCCAAGAGATCAGCGGGCGCAGCCTTTGGCCGCACCGTCGAAAAACTGGCCGATGGCCCGCGCACCTCGCCGCCGGGCGGCTCTGCGGAGGGAACAGTCCTGTCCTCCAGCTCGTTTGTCAGCCTGTCCCGGTTCTCCGTCGCCCGGTAGACATCGCGCGTCGATCCCACCACGGTCGGATCGGGATAGCCCCGGGAAGCATACTCGCTCGAATGCCCGGTGCAGGCCGCAAGTCCGGCGAGCCCAAGCAGAAGGCACAATCGTCTCGTCATCATGATCAAAGCTCCACTCTGAAGGTCATGCCGGTCGTGAGAACGAGATCGATCCGCCGGCCCGGATCCACCTCGACAACGGGAAAAAGCTCGTCGGCGCGGCCGAGATACCACTCGGCAATGCGGTCAAGCGCCTGGCTCGCCCCGACCGTGATCGAGGAGGTCAGACCACCACCGCTGGTGCCGCCGCCCGACCCCGCTCCGATCGCGATGTCGCTCCCGCGCGAGACCGCATCGCTCGCGGCCTGCAGCGCGCCGACAATCAACGCATTGCCAAGAAAGGCGCCCTGCTTGGAGACAACACGACCCCTGAGACCGACCTTGCCATCCTCACCGACCGCGTAGGCGGCAAGGTCCTGCTGGACGACTGTGCCATCGGCCATGATGCAGCTGAGCTCCTCGCCCCGCATCATCGCGCGCTCGGAGGAGAGCTCGCCATGCACGGCCAGGAGCACGAAGCATTCCGCGAGATTGGCTGTGAAGTGCGAGGGCAGCAGCGCTTCGTGCTTGATGCGCACCAGAACCGGCAGCGGATCGCGGGAGGACTGGCTGCCCGCAGGCGCATCAAGGCCGTTGAGCAGGACACCCGTCAGGATCGAGCCCGCCGGCAGTTGCACCTCGCTCCCGCCGGGTCCGGGGCCTGACGCCGCTTGGGCGACCTCCGCGCGGATCGTCCGGATCGGACCGCCAAGGGCCGGTCCCTGCCCTGCCCTTGTGTTCGATCCCGGAGCCGGATTCTGGACATCGCGCGATTGCGGCGCGAAGACCTCCCGGATTATCTCCTCCCGGCTCGCAGGCGTGCTGCGCGCATCGAGCGGGCGGGCCGTATAGATCGCGGGTTCCACCGACGGCCGCTCGGTTGAGCTCTGTTCCGGTCGATCCTGCCTGTCGGTGGATGTTTGCGCGGCCTCGCTCGGGCGCGTCGTCGCGGCAGAAGCGGGCTTGGCCGCTGTGACCGGCTGGACGGGCTCGACTGACACCGATACCCCATCGAGCACCGCACGCGCGTCCTCGAGTTTGCGGATATCACGCTGGAGGCTTTCGCGGTTGACCTCATCGGCGATCAGCAACTCGGCGCGCAGGGTCTTGAGCCGGTCATCGAGACGATTGCGCTCGGTCCGCTCGCGTTCGCGCTCTGCCCGCTCCATTCGGTCAAGGCGGGCCTGTGCGGCCTTCAACTGGGCGGCGAGGCCCTCCAGCGAGGTCTGGCGTGTATCGCCAGGCGAGATGACGCCATCGAAGGCGACCTTGGCCTCAGCCTTGCCAACCCCCTGCTCGACCTTGCCCGTCAAAATCCAGGAAATGCCGAGAAGCGCAAGGACTGCACCTCCAACCATGCTCCAGCGTTTGACGCCGGGTGTGAGTTCCAGTGCCATGTCAGCCTCCGATCAACGAGGGAGGGGTGCGGACTGGGCGCGCGCGCCCTGGACCGCCGAGATGGCGCAAGATCAGAATCTCCGCCTGGGCGCCGGAGGCGAGCTGGGCCGATGGCCAGAGCGCAACCGCGGCCACATCTTCGCCCGCGCACCAGAACTCCTTGAACGACCCCGGGGGACCGGTGTTGATCGCCCGCCCAATCACGACCTCGAAGCGCTGCCCCCTGTAATATTGCGCGTCGCCAAAGCCTGCCTCGAAGCCAAAACCTGTCAGGCACTCCGGCGATCTGCCCGCAGCCGATGGCGCATAGCCACGCGGAACATCGCCGCGCGCCATGGCAGTCAGCACCGACTTGATGGTCTCGAACCAGGGCTCGCGTGCCGCAACCGGCTGGACAGATGCCGATTGCACGCCCACCACCTGCCCTGTCTGCGCCGTCTGAGACGCCATGGCGGCCTCCTGGGCGTAGGCCGCCTCGAGCACGCGCGCGACCCTTGCATCGAGATCGAGATGCAACTCCACCGGAGGTACCGAGCGCGGCACCAGCGAGATGTTGATCGCGAACTCCTCGCGACCCGTCTCGGTGATGAAGAGGCTGACCGGCATTTCGTCGGCAGGTTTGACATAGAGGACGCCACCCGAGGTTCGGATCTCGGCTGCAGAGGATGTCCAGACCTCGGGCGCCTCGAAGGGTGTGACCACGCGATTGACGTGATCGGCGGCGATCTCGACAAGCGTCACCTGCCCCTGCCCCACGAGAACGCGTTTCTCTCCATCCTCGTTGAAACTGACCAGTTTCAATTTGCCGGACGCGGCTTGAGCTTCGTCCTCCGGCATGCCGCCCGCCACTCCCTGCCCCGCAATCGAGAGCACGAAACACGTTACACACAAAAAGGAGCGTCGCATCACGTGTCCTCCTCGACGCGCGCGGCGCCCTCATAGGTTTGCAATCCGGTGATGAGCGGCGCGTAGCCCTGGTTCTCGAGCAGGAAGACATAGGTTTTGAGACCCCGGCCGGAGCCCTCTCCGATCGTGTCCACTTCCGTGTGGCCCTCGACCCAGACGCGCCCCGCCTTAACATCGACCCCGACGCGCTTGGGCTCGAAGCGGAGCACCACGCGGTCGCGCGTGATCTTCTCGATCTCCGCCTCCATGCGCTCGATCACCCCTCGATAGATCGCGGGCGCCAGCATGGGCTCCAGGACAGTGCGCGCCGTCTCAACCGTGCCCGGTGTGACATTGCCGATGGTGTGCGCGATGAAGAGACCCCAGGTCCTGAGATAATCCTCGGTGACTCCGTGGCGGGCAACTTCCATCTCGCTTGTGAGATGCGGCGGCACCAGCACGACCGTGCGTTCCTTGGCAATGAGCTGCATGGCCAGCACGGCGACCGAAAGCGTCAGGACCAGCGCCATGGCCGTCATCATGGCGAGCAGACGCCGCGTATCGTGCCAGGAGCCAATGAGAGCGTCGAGCTTCATGACGTGTACCTCCGTACAAAGGCGTTGCGGAACGACCAGCCCCGGTCCGGATAGAGCCCGTTCCAGTAACAGAGATGCTGGAGATGACCGCGCGCCCGGCCGACCACGAACTTCCGGTGCAACCACACGGTGCAAAGACCCACAGCCACGGCGATCGGCAATGCGCGGAACAAAAAGCCCAACGCCAGGCACAGCATGAAGATGACGAGATCGTCGAGCCGAATGCCTACCACGAGCGGCACATCATCGACGGAACGGGGGACAGGGATGTGACGCGGCGTGCCCATGTCACACCGCTCTCGTGATCCAAGTGCCTAAGCACTTGAATGGAACGGGATTCCAAACCATAGTTGGAGTCCTCCAAAGGTTGATTTGCAGAAGTCAGGTTTTTGGGGATGCCGGCGACAGTTGCCGCTGTCGTCGGCACACACTCACATCAGGTATGTCTCAAGCTCAGCCCTCCTCTCCGGGTCATAAGGATAGTCCTTGTCCAGGTAGAACGGCAGGCAGACCTCCCGCAAAGGGGTCGCGAACCGCTCGTAGATGGACCTGATCGCCTTGAAACTGAAGAACTCGCGCGGATGGCGCGCCGTGCGATCCATGCTCGAGAACAGTACACCGAGCTCGCCGTCGGAGATCCCCGCGCACATCAACCAGGCCGGTTTTGCGGTGTAAAGCACGAGACGATGCGGATGCCCTGCATCCGCCAGCTTCACGAACTCGATATAGGTGAGCGGCCGGATCACAGGTTCCGGCTGGGCCAGGCGTTCGACTGCAAGGCTCTCGCAAGTCATACAAGCAACGATAGATCGGGCGGTGCGCAATCGCAACGGTGAATTGTAGAATTTCCCGATCTCTGTGCAAAGTCGAAAACCCCCCGGTCAATGATTCAGCGCTCGAGAAACCCTCTCAACACCCGCCACAAGAACGTCGAAAGCAAATGACTGCATCAAAATTGCACAACTCAAACGCGATCTGTCAACTGGGCGAATCAATCATAGTTCGAATCTAATTGACCCATTTTGGGACATATCAACTGTGGTGATCGCTAAGTAACGTTCAGGAATGCGCTGCTCGACCGGTGCTTGTATCATGTACCACTTGGTAGCTTGAGCGCTCCAGAGGTAACCCAAGTCCGTCAAAGCTCCGTGTCGATCTCCGAGCAGCAGGACGCCGTTGCCCGCGCGCTTGTCAGCGCAGGTCGCTATGCGAGCATCAGTGCTGTAGTCCAACTTGGCCTCGAACTTCTGCGCCAGGAAACGGAGATGAAGGATGCGGAGCTCGCCGCCCAGCGCGCGCTGCTCGAAGACCGTGAAAAAGGCCCGTTCGTTCCCATAGCCGAGGGACGCAAGGCAACAGAGGCAATGATCGACGGGATTCTGGTGGGTTTGCTGCTGAATTAAGCAAGCCGGGCACAACGGCTCGGCCTGGTGGATCCAGACCGGGATTTCTTTGGCGCCGCAAGGCCGGTTGCAGAACGTGATCAATGTCCCGGATCCCAGACACGATCGTTCGCTCGACTTTGTAATGCCGATGCTAGGACCCTTTGTCGCCGCACCGGTTGATGGAACGCGGTCGTCCTCCGGATCCGATTGCGCCGAGGCGCGTTCATGGATCTGCGTTGATCCCAAGCCAGCGGCGCCAGTGAGGTCGACCTTACGGTGCACGCACCTGGGTGGGTCGCAAGTCGATAAGGTGCCATACCGGCGCAAAACGCTTCCACTTGCGCCGCCTGGCCCGTCGCGTGGCTGAAGCGTTTAACCGAGCACAGCAACAAATTCAAATCGTTGCAGAGCCAAACAGCAACGCTGATCTGTATGAAAGAAATCCCACTTCGCCAGCAAGACTCTCAGTATCGTCAAACCGAAGTACCGATCTCGGACACTTTTCATATACTGATCACCGGACCATAAGCAGCCGGAGCGCAACCCTCTGCAATCAACCGCCGAATATCACCAGCGGCAGGAGCGCGTCCACGTCCGTGTCTATCACCGTGACCGAGGACGCGAAACCGTCCACCTCGTAGCTGATCCTCGCGTCCGCGAGGGCCGCATCGCCACCCACCTCGACCGTTTCCGCCGTCACCTCGCTCGGACCCGACAGCCGCCCGCCGGTAAAGAACACCAGATCCGTGCCAAGCTCGAAGTCGCCGATGGTGTCGTCGCCCTCGTTCACCGCGTCGAAGAAGAAGACGTCCGCGCCCGCGTCACCGAACATGAGGTCATTGCCGCCTTCGCCGATCAGCCCGTCCCGGCCTTCGCCGCCATAGATGACATCATCGCCCGCGAGGCCCAGGATCTGGTCCGTGCCCGTTCCGCCATTGAACGTGTCGGCCTCAGCGCCGCCAAGGAGGAAGTTGGTCCCATCGCCTGCAATAAACGTGTTCGAGTGGTTGGTCGCACCCGCAAAGCCCTCGATATCCTCGCCGATGGTGTCTTCCTTGATGACCCCCGAGCTTTGGTTCGCGGCGTCCAAGAAGTCCGTCGAGAAGTCGAAGACCAGTGGTCCTATGGCGGTGAAGTAAGTGACGATGTCACCCTCGAATGCGCCGTCGCCGGTGCCGCCGAAGAGCGTGTCCGCGCCCGCACCGCCTTCCAGCGCGTCGAAGCCTGCGCCGCCTTCCAGCAGGTCATCGCCCGCGCCGCCGTTCAGCACGTCCGAACCACCGAGCCCCGCCAGCGTGTTCGCCTGATCATCGCCGGTGAGGAGGTCAGCAAAGCGGCTTCCCTCAAGGTTCTCGAAACCGGAAAGCAACTTGCTCCCGACCCTCGTGTTTTGCGCACCGCCCTGCTGACTGAGGTCGACGAACACTCCGAAGGTCGCAGCACCCGATGTGAGGGTTGGATCGACGAGTGGGGAAAAGGAAAGCGTGTCCGTGCCAACGCCACCTTCCAGAGTGTCATCACCGGACAACGGTAAGACCAGATCATCCCCGCCCAGTGCATCGATAATGTCCTGACCTTCGGTACCAATGATCGTGTCGTCCTCGTCCGTGGGAACTACGGGCTCGACCTCGAACGCCACCTCGACAGGCACGGTCGCGATACCATCGCTCAGCAGGTAGATAAACGTTGCAAGACCCAGGAATGCAAACGCGGGGAGGAACACAAGAGAGTCTCCCTGAAGGCTCGCGGTGCCACCTGTGCCCTGCTCGACCCCGACGATTTCCAGCACGGTGTCAGGGTCGACATCGAGATCGTTTGCCAGAAGGTCGTCGATAGGCACGCTCAGCGTCTCGTCGCCCGCGATGCCTTCGAGGATGTCACTCACGCCTTCAGGAATCGTGTTCTCCAAGGCACCGGGCACCGTCAGATCAACGCTGGTTCCATCACCAAAGACGATGGATTCGATGGGGTTCCCGACACCGCCCGGCGTGTTCACCCGGATCGAGTCCGCACCCAGTTGGATGATGTAGAAGAAGAAGAAATCCTCGATCTCGAACTGGCCGGCACTGAACCCATCAAGGATGATTGTGTCTTCGCTGCCGGACCCATCCTGGCCGACGACTTCGGCCTCCACGATGGTGTCCTCGCCGTCGCCGGGGCGGAAGACATAAATATCGTCGCCGACACCACCGAAGAGTACATCGTTTCCACCCTCCCCCACGATCAAATCATTGCCGTCGCCAGCGTCGATGAAGTCCCGATCACCGCCAGCAAAGAACTCGTCGTCAAATTCGGTTCCGCGAAGACTGTCACGGATCTCCGATCCGGTGAAGGGCAGACCACCCATCAGATCGAGTTCCTCCCCATTGGCAAAGATGAGCACCTCGATCTGCCCGGTCTCTGAGAACTGGTTGTTGATGCGGGCCACGTCTTCTTCAGCCGGTATGCCCGTGGATTTCTCGAAGATCTGGAGCGAGATTCCTCCCGCACCGGAGACGTCTGGCCGAACCAGGCGCACGTCATTGAAGTTCAGCCCATCTAGGAACACCTGATCCCGGTCGCCCTCCGCATCCACGATGACATCGCCGAGACCGCTTTCGAGAATGTAGATGTCGCTGCCCGTGCCACCCTGGAGGTTGTCTGCACCATCGCCACCAATCAGCGTATCGTCGCCGCCGAGCCCTGACAGCCCGTCATTTCCGCCCAACCCGATCAGCGTGTCGTTGAACTCGGTCCCGCCGAAGTTATCCGCGAATTCCGTGCCAACCAGCTCCAGGCCTGCGGTCAGGGGGATCACGCCGTCTGCCAGCCGGATTTCCTCGACCGGCCTGCCCGCGAAGTGATTGCCGATTGTGACCGTAAACTCGGGCCCGCCCAGCAGTGGATCCGCGAAGTTGACATAGAGGTTCTGGTCCCCGGCCCGCGAAAGCCGGATGTCCGAGCGGTTCAGCTCAGGGAAATGCAGCGCGTCGAAACCGGGGTTGGCGCCGTCCGA
>JBCDID010000033.1:0-15243 GCA_038749355.1 Pseudomonadota bacterium
CGTTCTTGCCAAAACCCACCCGCGGGTCCGGCGCGCCGTCGAACCAGAAGCTGTCTTTGAGGTGGATTTCCCAACCATCAGAAACTTTTACGACCTCAACCTCACCTTTTGTCACGTGGTTGCTGAGGCCCTTGAACGACCCCGTCCCGGCGCCGCCTGCCCACGACACGCTTGCGGCCATCATCATCGTCAGGCCCGCCGCAGCTGCGAGAATGCGTTTCATGTCTCTGGTCTCCCAATGAAGTGCGATGGCGGGAATCTAGAGGGTGGCCCGGCTGTTCGATAGACGCCATCACGGCGAGGTGAACCTGCGTGTGTCGCCCGACACCCGGCACATCTGGGGCGTGCACAGCGGGGCTACACAACAGCTTGCATCATCCCTATAGTGATCGCTGAAGGGGTCCTCACGGAGAACAAGATGCGCTGCCCATTCTGCGGAAGTTCGGAGACTCAGGTCAAGGATTCACGGCCTGCCGAAGAGAATGTCGCGATCCGGCGGCGGCGTTACTGTCCTGCGTGCGGCGGCCGGTTCACCACCTACGAACGCGTGCAGTTGCGCGATCTGGTGGTCGTGAAGAAGAACGGGCGGCGCGAGGACTTCGACCGGGACAAGCTCGCCCGCTCCATTCGCATCGCCATGCAGAAACGCCCCGTCGAGCCGGAGCGTATCGAACAGATGATCTCCGGCATCGTCCGACGGCTCGAGAGCACCGGGGACACGGACATCGCCTCCGACCAGATCGGTGAGATCGTGATGGACAGCCTCGCCCGCATCGACACCGTTGCCTACGTGCGATTTGCGAGCGTTTACAAAGACTTCCAGGCGGCGGATGACTTCGACAAGTTCGTCTCCGAACTGCGCCCGACCGCCCAACCCGAAGAAGGCTGACGCCCATGTCAGACGCGCGCTGGATGAGGAGCGCGCTTGCCCTCGCGCGGCGACGGCTTGGTCAGACGTGGCCGAACCCCGCCGTCGGCTGCATAATTGTCCGTGATGGTCGCGTCCTCGGGCGCGCGGCAACCGCCCCCGGCGGGCGCCCGCACGCCGAGCCCCAGGCGTTGGCACATGCGGGTGACTGCACCAGTGCGACGGCCTACGTGACGCTCGAACCCTGCGCCCATCATGGCAAGACCCCTCCCTGTGCGGATGCCCTCATCGCCGCGCGCCTCTCGCGAGTTGTTTGCGCCATGGTCGACACAGACCCGAGGGTTGCGGGCAAGGGGATCGAACGGTTGCGCGCCGCGGGGATCGACGTCTCGGTCGGATGTCTCGAAACAGAGGCCCGGGCGCTCAATGCGGGGTTCTTTTCGCGTATCGAACGCGGGCGGCCGGGGGTCATGCTGAAACTTGCAACGACTCTGGATGGGCGGATCGCCACGCGAACGGGCGAGAGCCGCTGGATCACCGGGCCGGAAGCGCGCCGCCGCGTTCACCTGATGCGCGCCCAGGCTGACGCCGTCATGATCGGCAGCGGGACCGCGCGCACCGACGACCCGATGCTGGATGTGCGCGGGCTTGGGCTGGATGCGCGCCGGCCGGTGCGAATTGTTGCCGACAGCAGCCTTTCCCTGCCCCTGACCCATCGCCTGGCGGCGACGGCTGGCACGCATCCGCTCTGGCTTTTGCACCGGGGGGACATTGACGCGGCCCGATTGGACGCCTTCCGGGATATCGGTGCCGAGACACAGGCGGTGGCGGCGCCCACGGGCATGCTGGACATGGCCGACGCCATGAGCGCCTTGGCCGACCGCGGATTGACCCGGCTGTTGGTTGAGGGCGGCGGGCAGCTTGCCGCCTCCCTGCTCTCGGCGGGACTGGTCGACGAGATCGCCTTGTTCACCGCTGGAAAGGCGTTTGGCGGCGATGGCACGCCTTCTGTGAGGGGTTTCGGACTGGATATTCTGGCCGACGCACCGGCGTTTCAGCTCACCTCGGTCGAGTCCGTAGGCGAGGATACCCTGTCACATTGGACGGTGTCAGGATCGCCATAGCCAGCTTTGGGTGGCGAGCAATCCCTGAAGCCTGGACAGCACACCTGCTTTGCGACCGGGCGTGCCCGCTGCCAGCCGGTCGACCACCAATTCGGGCGGACATGGCAGGCCACTGACCGGATCCACGTAGGATGGATACTCAATCAGCGCCGCCCAGACCAGTTCGTCCAGACTGGGCCGCGCGTCCCGCCGCGGGCATGGGGGACCAAGATCCGTCGTCAGACCCCACCCAGCATAGAACGGAGTGCCAAGGCATGTGACTGGCTTGCCGCGCAGCAAAGCCTCGAACCCCATGAGCGATGTCATGGTCCAAAGGGCGTCGCAGGCGTTCAGCAGGGCCGGCACCGCTGCCCGCTCAGCCACCGCGTCCGCGAGTGCCTTGGCCTCGGCATCAGACACCTTGCCCGCGCGCAGGCCAGCCTCAACGTCTGGATGCGGTTTATAGATCACCCAGGCCTCAGGGTTTGCCTCCCGCGCCGCACGCAGCAATCCCAGATTCGTGCGAACCGTACCGCAGCCCCGCTGGATAGAGGCGTCATCCTCGACTTGGCCCGGGACAAGAACCACATGCTTTCCAGCCGGGGGTGGGGGCATCTGTTGGGCGGAGAGATTGTACTTGGTCACACCTGCGGTCACGAGGCTGTGCCTCAACGCCGCTGCTCGCGCCAAATCCGCCCTGCCAGAAGCCGCGTTCCGAACGTGGTCTTCCAGATCGGAGGGATGGTTCGGGTCAAAGTAGATCCCCTGCCGATCGAAGACCAGAGAGGCGGCCTGAGTCAGTTCCGCACCCAACCCGACCGAACGCAAAAACCCGTCCTCGACCATGCCGGTCGGCACGCCGGACTTGTTCAGATTGATGGCAGCGTCGGTCTCGTACTTGGCGCCCCAGAGCCATACACGCCGGTTTTCGCTGCGTGCTTTGGCCGTCGCCTCCCCGGCAGAATCCGCGAAGCGAGGTGCAAGCCGTCCGGGACGGAACTGACGGAGATTGCCCCGCTTCCAAAGCCGCGCACCGGCAAAGACATCGCCGCCAGCGCCATCGTCATCGGACTGGGCGAGGCGTTGATGGTGCAGCACGTCGCAAGCCGTCTCCAGATCGCAAAGCGCATCGCGCCATGGATCATAGTAGATCGGGTACTCAAGATGGCAGGCTGTGAAGAGTTCCTCGATGGTGAGGGTTCGGGTCCGGCGCGGGATGGGCTGTTCGTCGTCCGTCAGCCCCCAGCCCGCGTAGAACGCCTTGCCGAAACAACGCACCTTGCAACCCGCGAGCAGGGCCTCGTAGCCCAATTGTGAGCTCACCGTGTAGACCGCCGTTGCATTGACGAGCACATCCCAAGGGTTGACTGGCGCGGATAAACACTCCTCGTCCTGGTCGAGGGTGGCGTTCGACAAGTAGCCCTGCTTGCGCCCGGTCGCGACTTCCGGATGGGTCTTGACCAAGATCCGTCCATCCGGGTTCTCGGTGCGGGCAGCATCCAGCATCTGGCGGAAGGTGTCTGCTGTGGCATCGGCACCGGCGATGGACGCATCGCCCCGCGTCTGGTCCACGACCAGTATGTATGGCCCCTCAGGGGCCTTAGCAGGGTTGGGAGGCGTGTATTTGCTGAGGCGGCGTGTGCAGATCAGGTTGATAAGACGGCGGCTCTCGGCAGATTGGACAGGAGAACCTTCTTCAAGCAGGTATTCCAACCCGGAAGGTGCCCGGCCCTCAAAGTAGATGCCCACATCATCCAGAACGAGCGAAGCGGACGCTCCGCTTCCCTGCCCAATCGAGTGAAGGAATCCATCCTCGATGGTTATCAAATCGGCGCCGGTGCGGTCCGCGATCCAACGGCCCCGGCGGGAGACCGGTTTGCGCCCCCAGACACCGACCTCGGCCTCTCCGCTAGGCCACCCAGTAGTGACCTGAAAGTTGGCCAAGTCCAGCATGCGTCGCACCCGACGCTGCCGGGCGAATCCCAGGGAATATGTGAAGAGGCGGCGGCGCGGCCCGGCGAGTGGTCCGGGCGCACGCTCTCGTTGGCTCATGCCGGGCGGGTCAGAAGCCGCCGACGGACCGCGTTGCACCTGCGGTGTTCACAAGCGGTGTGACCGCCTGGAGGATCTTCAGCCAACGCACGAAGGGTGCTGTGGTCACATAGATCGTGTCCCCGTCGCGCATCATGAAGTCGCGCGCAAGGAACATGCCAGCAGGTTGGGTCAAGTCGATGATATAGGCGACCCGCTGCGACTCCGTGATGGAGTCGTCGGCGAGCAGGCGTTTGGCAATGTCCGCTGGCTCTTCGCGAAACAGGAAGACGCCAGTGGCATCCGCCGTCAGCTCGCGCAAACCTCCGACGGTGCCGAGAGCATTGATGACCGACACATCGCGGGTCGGGAACTGGACCGAGGTTGGACCCGACACCGAGCCAAGCGCCGTGAACACGCGGCGGTCACGCTCGGCGATGATGTTGTCGCCCGAACGCAGGTGCACATCGTTGCGCGGGTCATCATAGAGGTCCTGGAGCCAGATATTGCCCTGGATACGACCACGACGCAGCTGCAGGCGCACAACCTCGGGGTCGATGGTCACCCCGCCCGCACGTGCCATCATGGGCAGCAGATGCGTGGTCGCAGGCTCAATCGGATAAAGGCCAGGCGCGTTCACCACCCCCTGGACGCTGACCAGCCTGCCGTTTGATTCGACGCGCAGAATGTCGACCTGGGGGTTCAGTGTTTTCGCAGCAAGCTGGGATTGAATCGACTGACGGAGTTGATTGATTGTGCGCCCGGAGGCGGGCACGAGGCCGATATAGGGCACGAAAACGCGCCCCCGTTCGTCCACTCGCGAATTGGGCAGCGGCGTCGCGCCGATCCCGGCTGGGTTCAGCAGGCCCTCGTCGATGTTCTCCCAAACGGTGATTGCCAGCACGTCACCGCGCGCCAGAGTGTAGGGCGCCTCCGCACGTGTCTCGATAAAACTGACCGAGAAGCCCGACCGTTCGTCCACGCGGTTGATCCGCACGACATCGGGCGAGACCGGGACGACGTGGAAGCCGTAGCCCTCCGGCCCTTCCTGCGTGATCTCGGAATAATACGGACCACTGCGCGGCAATCCGCAGGCTGCCAGCGCCAGCAACAGAAGACCGCCAGCAAGCAGCCGCCCACACGACTTTACCAAAGACATCCCCAAGTGCTCCTTCTCGCCCCCCCTGTCCCATCCGGCGGCAATTCCGGATGCGGGCGTTTCAGATGAACGGGACCATAGCCTAGGTTTTTCAGTGATTCTAGGGTGTTGGAGAAAATTGTTAAGTTTCGCATTCCAAGAGCCGCGCGCTTGGTGCAGCAGATCGGCCCCAGTCGAAATTCCCATTTCGAAACAAGCCGTTGTGCAACATCGGAACAAGTGCCCCTAACCAGCCTTGATCAGGGTTGGCCGGTAGACAGGCTCGACAGACTCGTCCTCACCGTCGCGTTCCAGCACCTGAGCGTATTGATCCGTCTCAGCCAACATGGCGTCGGGCAGCCTCTCCAGCAATCTGCGGATACCGTCCCGGGCATAGAAAGATCCGGTGAACTGGCTCGTCTCCATAAGGAACTGTCGGAAGAGCCAGTACGAGCGAAGATCTGGTCGTCGGGGATGGCGCAAGAAGTCAGCGAGCGGCTGTTCAGCCACCAGCCCGGGCTTCTTGTAGATCGCACGCCCGAGCGCCGCTACCGGCAACCCGCGCCAGAGCGCCTGCTGGGCCGCGGTCGAGTTCACAGTGATCGCAGACCGCGCCCGGTCCAGCAAGTTCGCCAGACGCTTACCGCCGTCAATGAAGACCACGCGCTTGCCAACCCCCAGGTCATGCGCAAGGTCGCGAATGACAGTACCGAGTTGCTCCCGGCCGTCCTCGAACGGATGCGCCTTGAACACGAGATAGTCGCTCGGCTCCCCCCCTTCCGCGAAGGCGTCGATGACCTCCTCAACGAAGTCCGCAGTGCTGCGATACTCCGAATGCACTTGCATGGACGCATCGAAAGAGAGCTGCAGCAGCGCCAGATGGAAGGTCTTTCGCGACCGCAGGAGCAACCATTGCTTGATGGACCTCTGCGCCCAGACCCAAGGCATCTTTGCCGTTCGGAGCCAGTACCAACTGCACTCTCGGAGCAGAGGCATCTCCCGGTGTCCGCGAAACCGTCCATAACGCCGCGTGGGCAGCAGGCAGCGCGCATGGTAAAGCGCCGAGTACCAAAGGTGCTGGCGCGCGTCGCCCCAGGTTGCAGGTCCTGCTTCCTCGGGTCTATGCCCATGGCCCAGGGCCTTGGCCATCCGAGGCAGCGAAATCGACATCAGCCGCGAATGCCCGTTATTACCCTCGCGCTCATAGGTCACCCAGCTCGGCCGGATATATCCCTCTTCGAAGCAGTGCGGCGTCAGATCCAACTGTCGCGCCACGTCTAAAGCGGCAACATGCACGGGGCGCGTGTCGCCGTAGAGCACGATATCGGTGACGTCGTATGCCTCGACCATCTGGCGCAGCCAGTCGGCGAATTCCTCCGCTGGCGCATCATAGCGCAACAACGGTCCTGCCCCACGCCACTCCGCTTCATCCGAGGCGTTGAAAGCCACGCGAATGACGTCCGCTCTCCGAAGACTGAGTGCACGGGCAAGCTCACGGAAAAACGGCCCGTGAGGTCCCTGCAAAAACAAAAAGACGCGCCGGCTAGCCTCGGCCATCATACCTGCTCCACGACCGTTCTGCGTTCTCACGGAGTTCTTCCTTGCTCCGCTGGTGTCCCACGGCAAGCTTAAGGAAAAGCTTACAGTGCTGCCTCTTGTTCACTGCTGCTTCACTCTATATGCCGCAAGAGGAACGCTAGCAGAAAGTGGATCGGATGTTCACGGGAATTGTGCGCGAAGTGGGGCGGGTTTTGGCGATATCCCGCCCAAATGACACGAAAATCCGCATAAGTTGCAGTTGGGAACCGGAAACAATCGAAATTGGTGCCTCTGTTTCTTGCAATGGTGCCTGCCTCACAGTGACCGCCACAGGAACCGAAGGGTCCACCCACTGGTTCGAGATCGATGCTTCCGACGAGACGCTGTCCAAGACCACGCTCGGAGACTGGATCACTGGATCCGCCATCAATCTGGAACCGGCCCTCAAGCTGGGAGATGAGCTGGGCGGACATATCGTGTCGGGTCATGTGGATTGCGTGGGCGACATCACCGCCATCCGGCCGGAAGCTGGATCGCACCGGATCAGCATCGCCATGCCCAGGGAACTCGGCAAATTTGTCGCCTCCAAAGGATCCGTGACCGTCGACGGTATCTCGCTGACCGTGAACGAGGTCGAGGACACGAGCGACACCACGACCTTCGGCGTCAACATTATCCCGCATACCTGGACAGTGACCTCGCTGGCACAGGCCGCGGAAGGCTCACGCGTGAACCTCGAGATCGATCTTCTGGCGCGGTATGTTGCCCGGCTGGCGGAGGCCTCTCCCACCCGCTGACAAGCTGACCCGCCGCCGCAAAACCCGCGAGCTCCGGCTTCGCGCTTGGTTGACACGGCTCGTCACCCAAGTACCCTTTACACAGTTACATTTGAGCCAGGGGATAGCTGTGACCATTTCTCTTCATCGTCTTTGGTTGGCCGCCACCGCAGCGATACTCTTGGCGCAGTCGGCCAGTTCAGCAGAGCTCACTGGCGAGCAGAAACTTGCGGTCTACCAATCCAGAGATCTGGCCGAGACCTCTCGTGACCTGCGTGGGGTCGCGGACAACCGTGGAGCGGTGATCCGTGCCCTCCAAGGGCTTCCCGCGGGTCTGGACGATGCCGCCTATCAGGAGCACTTCCCGGAGGCGATGCAGGCGCTCTACCTCGCGCTGCGGTCCCGTTCTGTGAAGCTTCCGCTGACCGAGCAGGTGCACTTCTCGGTCAGCCCGACGGGGAACAGGGCAGCGACCAATTCAATGCGTGTCACAGGCAAGGATGTGGGAGCGCCGCCGGAGAGCCTGAAGCTCTGGGATCTCGACACAGGATCGAAGATTGCCGAACTGATGCCGTCGGCGCAGAGCACGACCGAAGGCGCTACTCTCGGTGCGACGATCTTCAGTCCCGATGGCAACCGGCTGGCTCTTGGAGTGGGCCAGTCGGGACTGATCAAGGTCTGGAACGCGACCGATGGCACCGAACTGCAAGTCTTGGGTGAAGAAGCCGGACGCGGCGGTTCAGCCATCAGCTCGTTCAGTGGCGGTGAAGGACGCTATCTGAGCACCATCGGGGGCGGCACGGGTATTGCCATGCGGGCGTGGGATGTCGAAACGGGCAAGATGGTGCTGAGCGTTGATGCCGAGACCTGCGCTTTCCCGCGTCCGCTGTTGCACCCGGAGGAAGGCGCGATCTGGTATGTTGTGATGCCCGGCCTTGGCTCGCGTTGCGACAACAAGACCTCAGAGATCCGACGGTTCGACCCGGCAACCGGAGAGAACAAAACCGTCCTCGCGGTGGACGAACTCGAGATGCACTGGATGTTCAGCATCTCGGACGATGGCAATCTGATTGCCATGAAACGTGGTGATGGTGACTACCTGGTTCACGATCTGACAAGCGGGGCGGAGATCAGCCGAATCCCTGCTGCGGCGGTAGGCTGGGCTGAGCTGCGCTTCACGCCCGATGCCTCCATGCTGGCCGGGGAAGGCGAGAGCGAGTACGAGCTGCTCTACTTCTCGGTGGACACTGGCGAACGTGTCGACCCGCCGCTCGACCAGATGATGCAGAGCAACCTCGCGATCGGAGAGGATGGAAACCCCCTCGGCTGGGACGAGAACCGCGCTCCCAAGCTCTATGGTGGGCACCTTCCGACAGGTGCAGCGCTTGTTGCATACGCTATGGACCAGCTGTCCGCACCGGACCTAGCCGAGCTGGAGAAAGAGCGCCTGACCTGGTGACAGGTAACCGCAAAGCGGCCGGCCTCCGTTGTTGCCGACAACTTGGCGCGCGGCTCGTCTCTAGCATTCTCTGACGTGCCGCGCTATGTGCGCGGCCATGAACACAACAGAGTACACCGACGCCATCTCCTCGGTGGCCGAGATCATCGACGAGGCGCGCAACGGGCGAATGTTCATTCTCGTGGACCACGAGGATCGCGAGAACGAGGGCGATCTGGTGATACCCGCCCAGATGGCGACGCCCGAGGCCGTCAACTTCATGGCCATGCATGGGCGGGGGCTGATCTGTCTGGCGATGCCGGGCGAGGCGTTGGACCGGCTGGGGCTGCCCCTGATGGCGGCCTCGAATCAGTCCCGCCACGAGACGGCTTTCACCGTGTCCATCGAGGCGCGCGAGGGCGTGACCACCGGGATCTCTGCGCATGACCGCGCGCGCACTATCGCGGTGGCAATCGACCCGGGCGCGAGCCCCGCGGATATCGCGACACCGGGCCATGTCTTCCCACTCCGTGCCCGGGAGGGCGGAGTGTTGGTCCGTGCAGGCCACACAGAAGCGGCCGTCGATGTCGCTCGCCTTGCGGGCAAGACACCTGCTGGCGTGATCTGCGAGATCATGAACGAAGACGGTACCATGTCCCGCCTGCCCGATCTGGTAGCGTTTGCGCAGAAGCACGGGCTGAAGATCGGGACCATCTCGGACCTGATCGCCTACCGGCGCAAGCACGACAACCTGATCCGGGAAGTGGAAACAGCCCAGATCTCCTCGGTCTTCGGTGGCGAGTGGGACCTGCGCGTTTTCCGCGACGAGCCGGGCGGGATGGAGCATTACACGCTGACAAAAGGCGATGTGTCCGACGGCGCGCCGGTGCTGACGCGGATGCATGTCCTAGATGCGCTTGAGGACGTGCTCTGCCTGAATGAGGATCGGTGGCAGCAGGTGCCCAACGCAATGGCGGCCATCGCGGCCGAGGGGCGCGGTGCCGTGGTGATCCTGCGCGACAGTTCACCCACCGCGATTTCCGACCGGCTCCGCCCGCGCGAGGCCTCTCCGAAGGAGATCCGGCAATACGGCGTCGGCGCGGAGATTCTGACCAATCTCGGCATCTCGCAATTGATCATGCTTACCAATTCCCCGGCACCGAAACTGGTTGGGCTCGACGGCTACGACATCGAGATTGTCGAGACCCGCCCCATCCCACAACGGACGAGCTGACCCATGGCCTCCAACGAAGAACATGGCGTATTGGACCTGCCAGCCTTCACGGCGCCCAAACCCTCGGTGCTGATCGTCGCGGCCCCGTTCTACCGT
This sequence comes from Pseudomonadota bacterium, assembly GCA_038749355.1. GTDB lineage: Bacteria > Pseudomonadota > Alphaproteobacteria > Rhodobacterales > Rhodobacteraceae > Thermohalobaculum. The sequence continues at coordinate 10,224 of JBCDID010000033.1, forward strand.
GCCATCGCAGACGACCTGATCGCGGGGGCGCGGGCTGAGCTCGACAAGGCCGGAGCAGTGCACGAGCTGATTGAGGTGCCCGGGGCCCTGGAGATCCCGACGGCGATCAGACTGGCGTCCCGATCCTACGAGGGGTTTGTTGCACTCGGCTGCGTCGTGCGCGGTGAGACCACGCATTACGAGACCGTCTGCAATGACAGCTCACGCGGGTTGACGCTGCTCGGGCTGGACGCGCTGTGCATCGGCAATGGCATCCTGACCTGCGAGAACATGGATCAGGCTCGCGTGCGGGCGGCACCTGCCGAAATGAACAAGGGCGGAGGAGCCGCGGCAGCAGCACTGCACCTGATCGCGCTGGCCCGGCGGTTCCGGGTTCCGTCCCCTCCGGCACAGGCTCAACCCGAGGAAACCATCATCCTTGCGGACACCGGCCTCACCGGACGCACCGCCTGATGGCGCAAGGGAACAACCACCGCAAGCTGGCGCGCTCAGCTGCGCGCCTGGCCGCGGTACAGGCGCTCTTCCAGATCGAAGCAACCGGCGCCGACTGGCGCGCGGTCGTGCGCGAGTTCGACGAACACCGGCTGGGCGCGGAGATCGAGGGCGACCAGTATCGCGAAGCGGACCCCGATCACTTCAAACGCACGGTGGGAGATGTCATCGAGCATCAAGGCGAAATCGATCGGCTGACCGATGCGGCTTTGGTGGAGCGCTGGCCTTTGGGCCGCATCGACCCGACGCTTCGGGCACTGTTCCGTGCGGCCACGGCCGAATTCTCGCAACGCGTCGACATCCCCGCCAAGGTGGTTATCGGCGAGTATGTGGATGTGGCCCGCGCCTTCTTCCCGGAAGGCAAGGAATCCGCGTTTGTAAACGCTGTACTCGACCACGTTGCCCGGAAGCTGCGCTCGGACGAATTGACGTAGTTTTGGCACTGGAAGCCCCGGCGCTTCCTTTGTAGCTTGATGCACATGCGAGGTTGGGTGGTCATCGCACTGCTTGCTGCGGGTTTGACCGCGGCAGCCCTGAGTACGTTCGGCGGATACCTCTCCTCTGGGCGCGGAGATGTATTGCAGGTCACGGAAGTTCTTGGCGCGCCGGGGGCTGCGGATGCGCAGGAGCCGTTGCCGGGCCTCGCCTTGCACATCGCCTTCTCCGCCGATGGTCGGTCCGTGATCGCGCGGCAAAACGACGGCAAGGTTGTCGCATGGGACAGGGGCGATGGAACCGGGCGGCTGCTGGCCCATACGAATGGGGCCTTTGCTTATTGTGCCGCTGGCGAACGGCTCGTCATCAGCAACGAGAACGCCGCGGTTGCCCTGTCATTGCGTGACGGAGGGTTCGAGCCGGTTGCCAAAGGCCCGCACGATCATGCCGCCTTCAGCGCCGACTGTGAGACCCTGGCTTTGGCAGGTGCGAGTGACGCTGAAGTTCTCTTGCTCCGTGAGGCCGCAGGAGATGCGCGCCTGCGGACTGCGCAGCCTGTGCGAAACGGCCTCAGCCTGTCTCCGGACGGCGCTCATCTGGCGGCTGCTGGCGGGGTCTACACTCAGGCAGGCACGCATCGGACCACCATCGAGGTCTTCGATCTCATGCAGCCGGCACCAGCGGCGCGCCTGATCGCTGACGGAGACGCGGTCATGGGTCTTTGGGCCATGCAGTTCGAACCGAAAGGGCGAAGTCTCTTCCTCGGAAGCCAGGTCTTCGGGCAAAGTGGGCTGCGCCGTATCGACCCTGAGTCCGGCAAGGTTGTCTGGGGCCATGATGGGTTCGAAAGCTATTGGGTACGCGGGCTCGCGGTCGCACCGGGCGGCACCTACCTGGCGACCGGCGACGAGCAGGGATGGCTGCGCCTATGGGACACGGAGACCGGCATTCTTCTCAACGAGCGACAGGCGGGCCAGGTGATCCAGGCGCTCGCCTTCTCACCGGATGGGAGCTGGCTGGCAGTATCTATGTGGGATGGGACGATCGGACTGGTGCCACTGGGATCGTTGACCTGATCTGCCCCTGAGCCAGAACGCCTCATTGCCCGTTACCTGCGCTAGCCTACCTTTGAACAATGAACGTCGCCGTACCCACGATCGACCCACACCGACAGCCGCTATCGATGTGGCAGTCGGTGCAGGCAGCTCAGCGCAACGTGCTCGAGATCATTCCGGCCATCTGCTACGTGCAACCCATGATAACCGGGCGCATGGGCACGCGCTGGCACATGGTGCAGGACCCGGGCGCCATGAAGCGGATCTTCCTGGACAACGCGGCAAACTACCCGAAGTCCGAGGTGATGAACCGGATGCTGCGGCCTGCCGTGGGGAATTCTCTCTTCACGGCGGAAGGTGCGGCATGGCGCTGGCAGCGGCGCGCGGTGGCTCCGGTCTTCGCGCAGCGCAACGTGGTGGCGCTCTCGCCGATGATGACCGCGACAGCCGCGCGCGCGGCAGAGCGGTTGGAGACAGGCGGCCCGCACGAAATGGTCGCAGAGATGCTGTCCGCCACCTTCGACGTGATCTGCGACGTCGCGCTCTCCGGGCGGGACCATTTCGATGCCGATGTCTACGGGGCAGCAATCACCGAGTACTTCGAGACCGTAGGGCGAGCATCCCTGCTCGACTTCCTGCAAGTGCCGGAATGGGTGCCCCGTCCGGGCCACGTCATGGGGCGGAAATCGGTGAAGACCATGCACGCCATGGTGTCCTCTGCGATTCAAGACCGTCGGCAGGAGGCAACCGGCAAGGCCGACGATCTGCTCGACTACATGCTGGCTGCCGAGGATCCCAAGAGCGGTCGGCGCATGTCGCCAACGGACCTGCTGCACAACATGCAGTTCTTTATCGTGGCGGGGCATGAGACCACGGCCTTGGCCCTGTCTTGGGCGTTGTACCTGCTCGCAATGCATCCTGAGATCCAGGACCGCGCCCGCACGGAAGCTCAGGCGGCAATTCGGGGCAATGCCGCGACGGAGGCCGACCTGGCAAATGCTCCATTCATCGAACAGATCCTGCAAGAGACCATGCGCCTCTACCCGCCCGTCGGGTTTCTGGCGCGAAACGTGTTGGAAGACGACGTGCTCGGCGGACGCGACATCCGGCCCAACGAAACGATCTTCCTCGCCATCTACGCCATGCACCGGCATGAGATGTGGTGGGACAGACCAAACAAGTTCGACCCCGACAATTTCGCGCCCGCGAAAGTGGCGGCGCGGCACAAGTACCTGCATATCCCGTTTGGGGCGGGGCCACGGATCTGCGTGGGTGCCAACTTCGCGATGATGCAGGCGCAGATCATCCTGACGACGCTGCTGGCGCGGTTCCGGTTCGAGACCACCGACCGTGCTCCGCCCTATCCGGTCATGACGATGACAGTGCGCCCCGATGGCGGCGTCTGGCTGCACGCCAAGCCCGTCTGAAAACAGGTCAGTTCCCGGCGACAAACCATTCACCTGATTGCGCGAACCTATCACAAGATTTCGATGGGAGTGCCGGGTGGTTTGCTGTACCGACAGCGGCATGAGTGACATTGCTGCATCCACTCCGGAGATTGACGACCGCCGCGCGCGCAAGGCCGTGTGGATTCTCGTCTGGGGACAATCCGTATTGGGCGCACAGATGCCCGTGCATTTCATCCTCGGCGGTTTGGTCGGGCAAATGATCGCCCATGACCCTGCATTTGCGACCCTGCCTATCTCGATGACCGTGCTGGGCACTATGCTGATGGCGCCATTCATGTCCTCTCTGATGGATCGCTGGGGCCGGCGCACCGGTTTCGTCTTTGGTGCGCTCACCGCGGCACTGGCAGCGCTCATCGCCACATATGCCATCGAGGCAAAGGACTTCGTAATGTTCTGTGGCGCCTCGCTGCTGCTGGGCGTCTACATGTCTGCGCACGGATTCTACCGGTTCGCGGCAACTGACTTGGCCTCGCCCGAATTCCGTCCGAAGGCGATTTCCTGGGTCATGGCCGGAGGGCTTGCCGCGGCCGTGATTGGCCCTCAGGTGGTCAAAGAGTTCGAGGACTGGCTCGCGCCGATCCCGTTCGCCGGGGCCTATCAGGCTCTGATCGTGCTGAACCTGATCGGGGTGATACCGATGTTGTTCCTCGACATCCCGGTGCGCGACCGCGCCGCCGCCAAGAACGCGCCGACCGGGCGGCCAATGCGGGAGATCCTGCGCGACTCGAAGATCGTGGTCGCCATGCTCTGCGCCATGATTTCCTACGCGCTGATGAACCTCGTGATGACGTCGACGCCGCTTGCCATGATCGCATGCGGTTTCGAGACGGGCGATGCGGCGGAGGTTGTCAGCCTGCATGTGCTGGCCATGTTCGCGCCAAGCTTCTTCACCGGACCGCTGATCGTACGCTTTGGAGCGGAGCGGATCATCGCGGTTGGGCTGCTGATGCTGGCACTCTGCGCCGCGGTCGCGGTGGCAGGGATCACATTTGCACATTTCGGTGCCGCGCTGATCCTTCTGGGGCTTGGCTGGAACTTTGGGTTCATCGGGGCCACCGCACTACTGACGGCTGCGCACAAACCGGAGGAGCGCGCGAAGGTTCAGGGGTTGAACGACTTCCTGGTGTTCGGGCTGGTCACCGTGGCCTCGTTTAGTTCTGGCGCCCTGATGGCCGGGGTCGGCTGGTCGGCCGTGAACGTTGCGATGTTGCCGCTTTTGGCAATCGCCGCCGCAGCATTGGCTTGGCAGGCTTTGCAGTCACGGCGCGCCAAATTCATCTGAGATGAATTTGCAAATTCGTTCCACGAATTTGGGCCGAGCCGGAGTGCCTTAGTTCCCGGTGAACACATCCCCGGTGATTACGCCGATATTGCCGAGAACCTGCTCAAGGATGGTCAGCTGCGCACCAAATGTCGGCGTCGTGTTGGTCTCCAGATCGATGACCTTGCCATCTTCGAGCCCGTAGAGGTTCACGGACGCCACCACGTCGTTCTGGTCAAACGTGATCGCAACCACCCGTCGTTCGACCACCTCAGGCTCGTGATAGGTCAGGTGCTCGACCTTCTGAG
>JBCDID010000034.1:0-15179 GCA_038749355.1 Pseudomonadota bacterium
AGTTCACTGGGATCTGCTTCCAGATCGCCACAACGATCATGGCGGTCGCGGTGTCGTTGTAGTTCACGCCCAGCTTCAGCTCCCATCCAAAGAGGGTGACGAACTTGGTGAGCGGGCCGGTGCCCTGGTCGAAGAACATGATCCCCATGAAGCCCGCGACCGGTGGCGCGATGGCATAGACCCACATCAGGAGCGTCCGGTAGGTGCGTGCGCCGCGGATCACCTTGTCGGCCTTGACCGCCAGCAGCAAAGCGATGGCCAGCGAGAAGAAGGTCACGATCGCGGTGAAGATGATGGTGAACCACGCGATACGGACGTATTCTGAGTTCGCGCCGAGGTCGGTGTAGTTGTCCACGCCCACGAAGGTTGAACCGAAGCCGAACGGGTCTTCCAGGTAGAAGGAGGACTGCACCGCCCAGCCCGCGGGCCAGTAGAAGAAGATCGCGATGATCATCAACTGCGGCAGCAGCAGCGCGATCGGTAGCCAAGCCTGCGTGAACCCTGCGCGTTTCATGGATGTGTTCTACCCCCCGCTTGGTGCGCGGCCTCGGATCGGGCCGCGCGCCATCTTCCCTGGGGTAGGGTGGGGTTCAACCCCACCCTACGGTCAGGCTTTAGCCTTGGGTCTTTGCGAACCGCTCGAGCAGCTTGTTCGACTCGGCCTCGATGGCGTCGAACGCGCTTTCGACATCGCTTTCACCGGTCAGGATGCGCCCGTACTCACGGTTCATCACGTCGCGGATCTGGACGTAGAAGCCCATGCGATAGCCCTTGGTGAAGTCGCCTGCGGGCAGGGAGAGCTGCTTGATGCCGATCTCGGCAGCTGGGAACTCCTTGTAGTGGCCTTTGTCGCCTGCCAGCCCGTAAGCCGCCGTGGTGATGGGCACGTAACCGGTCGCCTTGTGCCAGAAGAACTGGACGTCAGCGGAGGTCAGAAAGCGGAAGAACTCGGCGGTTGCCTTGTTCTCTTCATCCGACTTGCCCGCCATGGCGAAGAGCGCTGCACCCCCGATGAAGGTCTGCGTCGGCTCCTTGGTCACGCCTTCCCAGTAGGGCAGCATGGTGGCCGAGAACGGGAAGTCGACCTTCTGCAACAGGCCGCCGAACGAGCCCGAGGAGCCGAGCCACATGGCAACCTTGCCTTCCTCGAAGGGCTTCGCGTTATCGCCCCAGCCGGTGCCGTACCACTCGAAGAAGCCGTTTTCCTTCCAGTCCACCACGGCAGAGAAGTGCGCCTTGATGGCCGGGTGGTTCACCATGATCTTGGTGTCGACGCCGTCATAGCCGTTGTTGTTCGAGGCGAACTGCAGGTTGTGGCGCGAGAAGAAGTTCTCGGTGAAGATCCACGGCAGGTGCGACTGCGAGAGCGGGATGTAACCGGCTTCCTTCAGCGCGGGTGCTGTGGTGGAGGCGAACTCTTCCCATGTCTTGGGTGCGCTCACACCGGCCTTCTTCAGCGCATCCTCGTTGTAGTAGAGGATCGGCGTCGAGGAGTTGAACGGCATCCCGATCATCTTGCCATCGCTGTCGGCGTAGAAGTAGCGCACGCCTGCGATGTAGTCGTTGATATCGAAGTCGACGCCATTGTTGGCCATCAGGTCGGCAACCGGGATGGTCGCGCCCTTGGCACCGATCACGGTCGCGGCGCCTGCGTCGAAGACCTGTATCACGTTCGGCTGCTCGCCCGCGCGGAAGGCGGCGATACCGGCGGTCAGGGTTTCCTCATACGAGCCCTTGTATATCGGCGTGATCTTGTAGTCGGACTGGCTGGCGTTGAAGTCCGCAGCGATCTGGTTGACTGACTCGCCGAGCTGGCCGCCCATGGCGTGCCACCAGGTGATTTCCGTCTCGGCGGCGGCAGTGGTGGCGGCCAACCCGAAGGCCAGACCGGCAGCAATGTTGAAGAGTTTCATGCATCCTCCGTTCGGTCCGGCACTGAGTTCGGCGGACCAGTTTCCCTGTGTTTTTATCCCTCACACGAGGCGCGGGACCCGATGCGCATGAGGACCGATTTACGGCTGCGAAACAAAACTACAGCCATGTGACACCCTTCGAATCGGCTCATGCTAGCACGCAAGCCAGTAGAGGTAGAGTGTGACAGTCCTGCAAAACGGTCTGCGGTTGTAGCCACGTCAGGCCGGGGCGTTGAGGCTTACTCCACTGGCGGGTTGCGGCCCCTTGTCTCGGAAGAACATCGCATAGAGGCAAGGTACCACGATCAGTGTGAGGACCGTGCCCACGATCAGCCCGCCCGCGATCACGATGGCCAGATCATAGAACAGCACATCCCGCGACAGGATGATTGGCATCAGCCCCATCGCGGTCGTGCACGTGGTCATAATGATCGGCTGCAAGCGGCGGACACCGGATTCGATGATGGCTTCGTGCAGCGAACGGCCCGCCGCCTCCTCGATGGCGATCCGGTCGATGAGCACGATGGCATTGTTGATCACGATGCCTGACAGCGCCAGGAACCCGAGGATCCCCATGAAGCTGAAATTGGCCCCCGGTGCGATCAGCAGTGCGCCTGCCACGCCCGTGATCACCAGCGGAATGGTCAGGATGATGATCACCGGCTTCTTGAAGCTGTTGAACTGCCAGATCAGCACGAGCAGGATCAGTGCGAAGCCGAGTGGGACATTGGCGCCGAGTGCTGTCTGTGCGTCTGCGGACCCTTCGATCTCACCGCCCTTTTCGACGCGGTAGAGCGGCGGCAGACCCGCTGCCAGCGCATCCAGCTCGGGTGCGAGCGCAATATCGAACTCGGCTGCGGTCATGCCGAGGTTCTTGCCCGACACTGTCACTGTGCGCTCGAGGTTGCGCTTTCGGATCTGGGCGAAGTTGGTCTGTCCCTCCAGTTGCGCCACCTGGACCAGCGGGACCGGACTCTGCCCGACGACGGAGATGTTCAGCGAGGCCAGCCGTTCCAGCGTCGTCCGCTGTTCTTCTTCAGCACGCAGCACTACGGGAATCGAGAGGTCGCCGACGCGGTAGGTGGTGACTTCCGCCCCCGAAAGCTGACTGTCCAGCGAGTTCGCGATGTCCTGCGAAGACAACCCGGCGCGCCGCGCGGCCTCCTGATCGATCACCACATTTAGTGCGACCGTGGGGTTGTTCCAGTCGTCCGTCACATTGACGCTTCCCTGGATGCGGTGCATGGCGATCTGCAGTTGCTGCGAGGCCTGTTTCAGGATGGCGCCGTTGGGCCCGGAGATCCGATACTCGACCAGCCCCGCCTCGTTCGGCCCCATGGACATGGCCTTGGCGTAGATCTCGGCCTCCGGAACACGGGCGGCCGCATAGGCGCGCACCCGGGTCTGTAGAGGCACTACGTCCGCCGCGCTCTTCAATGTGACCAGCATGTAGGCATTGTTCGGGCGCCCGTCCGGCGGGTCCAGCGCCAGATAGAACCTCGGTCCGCCGTCGGCGATGTAGGTGACGACGCTCTCAACGTCGGGGTTCTGGTCTTCGTTCATCAGCCAGTTCTCGACCTGCGCGGTCACACCCCTTGTGGCATAGCTGTTTTGTCCCTGCGGCAGTTCGACGATCAGCTGAAGCTGCGCCCGTTCGGATGCCGGAAAGAAGGTGTTGGACACGAAACCCATCAACCAGACGCCGATGGCAAGCGTGCCGAAGGTGACCAGGATGGTGACGTAGCGCCATGCCACCAGACGCTCCATCATGCCCCTGTAGATGTGGTAGTACCAGCGGTCATAGGCCGCGTCCTCGTCTGCGGCCTCCCCGCCCTTCAGAAATGTGGTGCAGAGCAGGATCAGCGCGGTCAATGCCACGACCCAGCTCACCAGCAACGCAATGGCGATCACGAGCGAGATCGAGCGCGTGTACTCGCCCGCCCCACCGGGTGCCAACATCAACGGCAGGAAGGCGAAGATGGTGGTCAGTGACGCGGCCAACAGCGGTCCTGAGAGGCCCTGGCCAGTCGCTAGTGCAGCCTTGATGCGGTCCTCCCCGCGCTGGAGGCGCCCCTGAATTTCCTCGGCGATCACGATCCCGTTGTCGACCAGCAACCCGAGCGAGATGATCAGGGCGGCGAGTGACATGCGTTCAAGCTCGATCCCGTACTGGCGCATCAACAGTGTCGAGATCAGCATGACCAGCGGCACCATGGCCCCCACGATCAGCCCCGTCCGGAAGCCGAGGAAGGCAATCACCACGGCCAGCACGATCAGGATCGTTTGCCAGAGGTTGTTGACCACGCTGAATACCGCAGCATTGATGTCGTTCTGCTGCCAGGTCACGTAGTCCAGCACGAAACCCACCGGCAGGCTCTGCTCGAAGGTCCGTGTCAGCTGATCCAGCGCTGTGCTGAAAGCATTCGCGTCGAACTGGTCCACCATGGACACGCCCACAACGATCGCGGGCTTGCCGTTGAAGAAAGCCGGTTGGGACGGCGGATCCTCATAGCCAGCATTGACGGTTCCGATGTCCGAGAGGAAGAGCGACGAACCTGTTCCGGGTACAGCGATCTTCAGCGATTTCAGCTCGTCGATCCCGCCGAAATCACCCGTGGGCTCGACAGAGAAGGTGGTTCCCTCGGCCTCGATCCGCCCGCCCGGAAGGATGACGTTCTGCGAGCTGATAGCATTCACGATGGAGTTCGCGTCCAGCCCCAGCCTTGCCAGCCGCACGTTGTCGAATTCTACGAAGATGCGCTGTTCCTCGTAGCCGTAGAAGTCGACCTTCCGCACGCCGGGCACGCGGGCGTAGATGAGACGGCGGAACGCTTTGGCAGCTTCGTATATCTCCGCATTGGAGAAGCCGTCTGCGGTCATGGCGATGGTCGCCATCGCAACATTGCCCTGATCGTCGAACACCAGCGGCCCGATCGTGCCATCCGGCAAGTCGCTCGCCGCATCCCTCATCTTGTTGCGCAGATCCGTCCAGATTGGATCCATGTCCGTGTACTTGTCGTAGACCGTGATCTTCACCAATGACTGCCCGGAGGTGTTGGTGGTCTCGATATGTTGGACCTCGGGGATCTCGCGGATCGCTTCTTCCAGCTCCGAACTGATCAGGTCCTCGACCCTGGTTGCCGTCATGCCCGGGAAGAGCGCAATCACCTGCGCTGTGCGGATGGTGATCGTCGGGTCCTCGCGCGACGGGTGGGTTGTCAGGCTCAGCGGCCCGAACAGCAGGCAGATCAGCAGGAGCGCAATGGTCAGCGCCCGGTTCTCCAGCGCGAACTTGGTCAGCATGGCGAGCCCTCAGAACGGAGCGTCGAGATCGAGGAGACGCACCTCCATCCCGTCGAACATCTGGCCGACACCGGCAGTGGCGATGATGTCGCCGGCCTGGACCTCCCCGATGATCTGGGGTGTGTTGCCGTCGACGCCCACGACCTGTACGGGCCGCTCGCGGACAACCCCCGCCGCCTCGTCATAGACGTAGACCAGCCCGTGGCTCGGCCCTGTCGCGCTCCCTTTGAGCGCGCCGATGGGCACGGTGAAGGCGTTCCCTGTCGCGTCGGTCTCGAAGGAAACGGTCACTTGTGCCGACATGCCGGCCCGCAGGCCTTCAGGCGCGCCCGACAGCCGCACCGTAACCGGGAAGGCGTTGGCATCCTGCGCGATGGGCGAAATCTCGGTGATGGTCCCGGCGGCCTCGGCATCCTGAAGCGGCGGGAACAGGACTGAGACCTCCTGGCCGATGGAAAGGCTCTGCACCAGGCTCTCCGGGATCGAGACCGAAACCTCGTCTTCGCCCTCGGTCAGCAGTGTGTAGATGGGCTGTCCGGGCGTGATCTCCTCGAAGACCTCCACGTCTTTCGTGGCCACTTGCCCGGCGAAAGGCGCCTCTAGCTTGGTCAGGCCCATGTCGCGCTCGCGCAGCTCCAACTGGCTTTGCGCGATGCCGACCTGACCATCGGCATTGCGCAGAGTGGACACTGCGCTGTCCAAAGCCGTCTTGGTGGTGAAACCCTTGTCCCAGAGCTGCTGCTGCTGGTCATATTTTGCACGCGCATCCTCGGCGCTCGCCTTGGCCTGCTTCAGCGTGAACTCGGCCTGCTGGAGGTTAAGCTTGTAGGGCTCCGGATCCAGTTCTGCGATCAGCTGCCCTTGCTCGACCGCCTCGCCGACCTTGGCGGTCATGCTGGTCACGCGGCCCGATATCTCGAACGCCACATTGGACGTTGTGCCTGCCTCGACCACACCCGAAAAGATCCGCCGCTCGGCCTCCGCCGTGCCGCCGATCGTCATGTACTTGATCGCCCGGATCGGCGTCTCGGTACTGACGACCTCTTCCTCGTCACACGCCGCGAGAACCGTCAGGGACATCAGCACAACGCATTTCAGACACTGCCGGAGCATGGGGCTTCTCCTCCACTTCACCTGATTCCTGATCTTACGGCTTGGCGACAGCGGTCGCATGCTGACCCTAGCGTTGCATTCCAGAGAAGGCGAGATCAACCCTGTGTTGCCGTGCGGTAAATCGGTGTCACGTAACGAAAACTCCCCGCCGCGCCCTTCGTGCGTAGGTCCATAAGATGTCCCGTAACGGTACTGGTCACGTTCCGGTGAGGCTGGTACAATGCGCGCATAGCTTGTGAATTTGAGTCAGCTCGCCGACTGAATCCCCCCTGACCGGGCATATTCTGGTCCTGAATTGACTTCTCAGCGTTGGGGGACGCTATGACCAACTTTTTTGGCGACGACTACGTCACGCAATCCACTGATCTGGTGTTTGATCCGTCCGGCGGGCAGTTCGGACCAGATGTGACAGGGTTCGTTTACGAGGATTTCTTCGGCATCGGTGAAGACGATCTGGTGGGAGACACGTTCAGCGTCGGCGGTCCCGTCATTTTCAACATCCCCTTCCAGGGCGATACCGAGATTTTCCGCGCGCGGCTCTTCGGCGAGATCGGCGTGCAGTTCGGGTTGCAGATCACGTCGACCCTGGACCCGGGGTCTGTCGACGCGATCCTGCCTTACGAGACCGTGGTCGGCTATCCAGACTTTGACATCGCGACCATTGCCGCAGGCGACGTCGTGGACCTGTTCTTCGGCGCGACCTTAGATCCCGGTGCTGATCCCAACAGCGGTTTTACCACGGCCTTCCCGCGCTTCACCTTCGATCTTGGCATCCTGACGGAGTTGGTCGTCGACCTTGCCGCCGAAGTCGGTGCGCTTGGCAACAACGAGATCATCGACATCCTCGACTTCACGGTGCCCGAGACGGTGCTGCCGATCATCTCGGTCGACACGGGCCGTACCATCACGCAGGAGCAGGCCGACGAGGATCTCGAAGACACGAACGAGGTGGGTGACGCCAACCCGATTCAGATCTTTGGGGCGATCACCACGCAAGATCTGGTCAACGAGATCCCCGGCCTCGACCCTGCTTTCAACGATGCGGGCGAGTTCGCAGGTATCGGCATTCCACTGAACACGTTTGTGAGTGGTCCCAAGGCAGACAAGGCGGAGACGACTGATGCGTCGCCCGAGGGCGAGAACCCGCCGCAGGACTCTGGTCCGGGCTTCGATTTGACCTCCATCGATCTCGGCAAGTTCGAGATCTTCGTGCCGAACATCAACACGGTCTCCGAGTTCAACGGTGAGATCTTCGTCACCGACCCGACCCGCGAGGCTGAGTACACGTTCGAGACCGATCCCAACGGCGCGCGGATCCTCGACGAGAACGGGCGCCCGATCATCCTCAGCATCGACCGGGTCGAGGACCTGGACGCCGAGGGCAACAACCTGGGCGAGGGCAACCGGGACGATCTGGTCCGCCTGACCCTCGATCTGGACGGGCTGATCACCTACGCCTCGGGTGGCACCTTCCCGCCGCTGGAGCTGGATATCGACCTGATCGACGGGTCCGTGGCCGGTGTTAATCTGGACGCAGGCTTTTCCTACAACCTCTTCGACGTGGAACTGGAGGCGGCCCTGCCGCTGGAGCAGGAATTCACGCTGACGCCGAAGCTGCTGACGGGATTGCGGTTCTTCGAGACCAATCCCGATGGCTCCAAAGGTGACGCCAAGGCTGTTGAGGTTCTGACCCAGCGCAAAGTGCTTCGCTTCGACGAGACGGGGATTTTTCAGGACGAGGCCCTGACCGAACGTCTGCGCGAACTGGCCGAAGGGAACGCGACCTTTGCGCAGGACATCGATCTATTCCTGGATCTGGATCAGGGGATCGCGGGCGCGTTCACCGGTCAGACCGCGTCCATCGGTGGGCGCATGATCATCTCCCGCGATGGCGGGGTGACATGGGATGAGCTGTTCACCGGCGCTTCCGACCCAATTGCCGAGAGTGAACCAGAGCTGGGCCAGGACCAGACCGCAGAGCTGGAGCTCGCAGAAGGGACGCTGCTTGGCTACCGGCTCTTCATCGGATCGGGCTCGGCGGAGGTGCAAGAAGATTATGTCATCGACTTCGATCCGACCGACAGCGTTTATGTCGAGCAGATCGAGGACACCTCGACCCTGATCTCCGAAACCCCGTTCCTGGAAGATCTGAACACTCTGAACATCGTCTATGACGATGCGGAGACCTTCGTCGAGATCGTCTCCCAGTCCGTGCCCATCGTCACCAACCGCACGGGGCTTGAGTTTGACCTCGCACTCATCCTGCGCGGGCTGGCGGCCAGCGCGTTCTTCAATGCGTCGATCGATATCGGCCCGTTCACCGTGGGTACCGGATTGGACTTCGAGATTGGTCCGCTCTTCGAGGAGAAGTTCGAGCTTCTGAACCTCGACATTGTCGACCTGTTCAACGACAGCTTCCAGATTCAGGATACCGAGACCACTAGCTTCGTGCTGGGCGCCCCTGCGCCGGAGTCCGATCTTGGCGATGCGATTGTCGGGACTGCGGGCAATGACACGATCCTCGGCACCCCGGGGGATGACGAGATCATCGCCTTCGAAGGCGAGGACAGTGTGGACGCCGGTGCGGGCAACGACACGATCTTCCTTGGCAACAGTGCTGACAGCGTGGATGGCGGCGAGGGCTTCGATACGCTCGACCTCTCGGACCTGCAGCGCCAGATCGCGACGGTTGATGTGGGCTCGTTCTTTGGGGACATGACGATCACGCGGGTGCTGACTGGGCAGCAAGTGGGGATGTTCCTCGCGGGGCTGGACCGGGATGGCGCCACAGTGCTGCCGCGCGGGGACGTGGCGTTGTTCATCTCTGAGGACGCTGGCGCGGCCGTGCGTTTCCCCGAGCACACCGCAGTCAACATCGAACGGGTGATCTTCACCGATCTGGGCGACGACGTCTTCATCACCAATGATCAAGGGATTGAGGTCTACGAGACGGGCGAGGGCAATGACGGCATCAAGTTCGACCTGACGAGCACGCTGCCCATCAACCCGGTGACTATCCTTGCGGGCGCGGGCAATGACGTGGTCTCGACCGTGTTTGCTCCGCTGGCCGCAGGCACGTCCATCGACGGCGGCGAAGGCTACGACTACCTGGAAGTGGATGGCGATCTGGACCTGGAGAATGGTCTCGGCGCAGACGGCGAGACCTATACCGGATTCGAGGCGCTCGCGACGCATCAGAGCAGCAGTGCATCCAACACCTTCCGAGGCAATGACGCGGGCAACTCTCTGTTCGGCGGCGGCGGCAACGATACGCTCGAGGGTCGTGGTGGCAACGATGCGCTTTATGGCGACGCCGATGACGATGTACTGATTGGCGGTGCGGGCGCAGATGGGTTGTTCGGCGGGGCAGGTCTGGACACGGCAGACTATTCGGGCGCGGGAACCTCTGTATTTGTCGACCTCGATTTCGCAGGCGTTGGCCGCGGCTTCCGTGGCGACGCGCAAGGGGACGTGCTGGACAGTGTGGAGGACGTCAGGGGTTCCGACTTTGAGGACATCCTGATCGGTGACAACGCCTCCAATACCCTTGCAGGCGGGCTCGGCGACGACAGGCTGCAGTCGCAAGGCGGCAGCGACCTGTTGCTGGGCGGTGCCGACAACGACCTCCTCAACCGTGGCACCAAGGCGAGCTTGGGCGGCAGCTTCGCGAACACCTTTGACGGCGGTGAGGGTTTCGACGTTCTTGCCATCGATGTCTTCGACAAGTTCCGTCAGACCGGCAAATACACGGTCGATGACGGCGGCCGGTTCACCTTCCGGGAAGGCATCTTCACCAATCCGGACAAGGTCGCCTTCCGGGATATCGAGATCGACTTCCGCTATGACCGCTCGGCGCATGTGGAGGTCGTGCTGGACGAAACGGGCTCCGGCTCGATCAAGTATGTCGAGGATGACGCGTCGTCCCGGTTCCTGGCCACGCGGATCGAGGGACAGGCCGTTTACAGCTCGCGCAACAATCTTGTCGACCCCACCTGGGACAAACGAACCTCAGACTACGATATCAACATTTCGGATCAGTCACTGTCAGCATTGCGCGGTGACAACATCAACTTTCCGAGGGGAGACTTCTTCGACCTCTTCGGCACGGGAACCGTCAACAGCACCACCGGTGTGCCGGACGTCAGCGGTGGTGAGTTCGGGTCCGAGGAATTCTCCAATATCGAAGGCGTCATCGGGTCGGACGGGGACGATGCGATCATCGGCAATGCCGCGGATAACGCCTTGTTCGGCAATGGCGGCTGGGACATCATCCTCGGCGGTGGAGGCAATGACCGGCTGGGTTTCGGCGAAGCGCAATCCTTGTCCGATGCGTTCTCCTTCCCCAGCGGCAGCGGTGGGCAAACCTCCGTCCAGTTCTTCCAGGAGTTCGAGGAACGCCTACAATTCCTCGATCCGGACGAAGTGGGCGGCGAGATCATCCGCGCGCGCGACCAGGGCGAGGGCGTCATCAAAAGCCTCGTCCGGGGCACGAACAGTTTCGTCCCGGGCTCATCTGCCAGCAATGGCATTGCGCCATTCGCCAAGATCAATGAAGGCAACAGCACCAGCGCCGAAATCTTCACCGTCGGATCTTTCCTTTGGGGCGGGGCGGGCGTCGACACGCTGGACATGCGGTTTGACCGGGGCATCACGTTCTTCCCGGATCTGTCGACCAACTTCGCCCGGGTGGACCTGAACGTTGCTGGCGGCAACGCGCCCGACAACGTGTTCACCGGCGAGCAGTTGCAGTACGGGTTTGCTGAGTGGTTCAACGCGGCAGGAACCCGGCAGAGCTTTGCCCATACGTTCGGCGTCGAGAACGTCATCGGGTCCCGCATGGGCGACACGATCACCGGTGATCGGGGCGACAATACCATCGAAGGCCTGGACGGCGCGGACGTGCTGGACGGTGACGAGGGTTTCGACACGGCCTCCTACGCGCTGGCAGAAGAAGGCGTGACGCTTAACATCCGCGCTGATGGCGATGGGTTCGCCATGGACAATGCCCGCGCGACCATCACCGGGACGGGCGGCGCCACCGGAGATATCGCGACTGGGTTCGAGGGCTTTGTCGCCTCGGACCATGACGATATCGCGATCGTCGAAGGCGGCGCGCTGGCCTCGGACAACACGATCCTGGTCGACTTCACCGATCCTTTCGGCGGAACGGGGCAGCAGGAGGTCACATTCGGCGTCCTCGATCCCGACAATCTGCTCCGGGGTCTTGCGCTGGATCTGGGCACTGGCAACGATGCGCTGACGCTCGAAGGACTGGGCGCGCATGATGTCCTGCTAGGTGATGGCGATGACACGGCGACGATCCGCAATATCGGGCACTCCATCGATGCGGGTGCTGGCAATGACGTTATCACGGTGCTGGATCACGAGGACCAGAGCCTCGCCGACGTGGACGAGGCTGCGCGGGTCACCACCATTGACGGCGGCGCGGGCGACGACGTCGTGGTCTTTACCGGGCCCGACTATGTGCTGCTGGAGGTCACCGATGAAGGTGCCATCGTCACTGAGCGGCTGAACGTGGATTTCTCGCCCCTGGTGGTCGAGATCCCGGGACCAGAGGGAACGGACAGTCAATTCGTCTTCCTCGATTCTGACCCAGAGGTTCAGGCGGCAATCGAGGCTGCTGCGAATGCAGTGGCGCGGTACGAATTGAGCAATGTCGAGATCGTCGAGATCAATGGCGAGCGCATCCGTATCGACAATCCGGACCCCATTGTGGACTCGGACGTGACGCTGACCGTCAACGAGGATCAAATCGACGCCTACGACATGGATCTGCTGATCACGCAGGACGATATTGACGCGGGCGAGACATTTATCGTGATCTCGCCACCGCTGACGGCGGATTTGGTGGTACCGGGCGGACAACCTATCGTCATGGGTGAGACCCTGACAGCAGCGGATATGGCGGCCTTGCAGGTGGTGCCGGGTCAGAACTTTGACCCCGCGTCTGACATGTTCTCCTACATCCGCACCGGTGATCCGGAAGATGAGGCGCGCACTGCGACTTTGCCGGAGCCTGTCCGGGGTGTGTCGCTGAACATCACCTCGCATCTGGAGGAGATCGAGCGGGTCATTCTCCCGCCCGAAGACCCGACCACGGAAATCGCGCTTGTGCGACTAAACCCTGCCACTGGTACGACCCTGACCGATGACGAGGTCCAGTACGCCGATGGTGGAATCTTCTCGGACATGCCCTCCGGGTCCATGACCATCGAGTTCCTGTTCCGCTCGGCGGGGGATTTCGACCCGAACGGGCCGGATTTCTCGTTCCTCTCCTATGCAGCGGGCGGCAACAACAACGAGCTGACCATGTTCGGCACCAAGGAGGGTCGCGGGCTTGCGCTTGGCTTCAATGGGGTCGGCACGGATACCGGTTACCGGATCGACCAGCTCTTTGATCGCGAACTGCACCGGATCTCGGTAACCTATGACACCGCGGCGAACCGGATCGAAATGTTTGTGGACGGCATCTCGGTCTTCGAGAACTCCACCGCGACGCTGGGGTCCATCGCCAACAATGGCTATCTCGTGTGGGGGCAGGAGCAGGACGCGTTTGGCGGCAGTTTCGATCCCAACCAGATCGTCAAGGGCGACATGGGCGACATCCGCATCTGGGATAGCGTACGCTCGAATGCCGAGATCGCGGACAACGCCTTCAACGAACTGGCGGACCCCTCCGCCGAGGCCAGCCTTGCCGCCTACTGGCAGGCGGACCCGACCAACGAAGGCGTGATGATCAATCAGGTGGGCGACACGCATCTCGCCCTCGTCAATGCGCCCGAAATCGTCACCGTGGACGAGCCCACGCCGCCAAATGTCGAGGTCATTCCAACCGTGCGCGTGAACATCGGCACGATCACGGACGATTATATCGAGATCGACAATACGCCGATGCCCACGGCCGACATGACGATGGAATTTGTCATGCAGGGCCTGGACCTGCCCGAGGAGTTCAGCCAGCGTCAGCATTTCGCGTCCTACGCGGTGCCGGGGTCGAATAACGAGTTCCTGATGTTCGTGGACGGCACAAACCTGGCCGGCAACATCGGCTTTGGCGTCAGCGGCAATTCGGGCTTCGATACAGGCCTGCCAAGCTCGCTCTTGTTCGATGGTGAGCCGCACCGGGTCTCGATCACCCTGGATGTCTCGGAACAGGTATTCACCTTCTACATCGACGGGGTGGAGGTATTCACGGGCGATGGAAACGGCCCGTTGAACCTGCAAACCGGCGGTACTTTCAACTTCGGGCAGGAACAGGACTCCGTTGGCGGCAATTTCGATCCCAACCAGATCGTGCGCGCCGACTTTGGTGACATCAGGCTCTGGAATGACGTGAGAACGCCCGAGGAGATCGCGTCGAACGCCTTCAGCCAGATAGTCGACCCGGGCGCTGAGCAGGGGCTTGTCGCCAACTGGCAAGTGGATCCGAACAACAACACGACGATCCCGGACCTCGTTGGCGGAGCTCCGATGCGCCAGGAAGCAACACCTGTCCGCGGCTCGGTGCAGTTCGACCTGCCGCCTGAGCCCGAGATCATAGGCCCGCCCATCGTGGTCGAGGTCGAGACTCTCGTGGTTGACCAGCAGGGGGATCCCGTCACCATCGTCGTCGATGAAGTGCCGACCGACGGTGTCGTGTTCTACATGGCACCCGATCCGGTCATGCTGGCTGTAGGCTTCACGTTCCTTGTGGAGACGCCGGTCGCCGTGGGCGATGAACTGACACCGGATCAGCTGGAAGGGCTCTTCTTCCGGGCGGACAAGAACTTCACGGGCGACCCGGGCGCGTTCCGCTACACGGTGCGCGACGATGTCTCCTTCCGTGACCTCGCGTCGACGGAAGAGGCCGACCAGAACAACGCCACCAATGGCGATCTGCGTGACGGTGCGGCCAGCCAGACGATTTCGTTCGATGTAGTACCGGCCAATGATGCGCCTGAGATCTCGAACGTGCTCTTCCCAATCTCCCCAGGGGCGGAACTGCGCAATGCCGTGCGTACGGCGGATGCCGAAGGCGACGCGTTCGAGGTCACCCTTCTCGAAGGACCCAGCCTCGGCTCAATCGTGCTGAACCCTGATGGCACCTTCACCTACACGCAGGATGCTGCGCTGGACTTTGGCGGGGCGGAGTTCCTGGAAGACCGGTTCACGGTGCGTGCCACCGAAACCACGCCATCCAACGGCAATGTCCAAGGCGATCCGGCGCAGTCCGCGCCGCAGGAACAGCTGATCCGGATCCTCAACCCGGCGCTGCAATCCGAGATCGTGTTCGATCCCAACGATCCGGACTTCTTCGACGAGGATGGTAACCCGATCCGCATCGGCGGGCTCGAGACCAACGATGTCATCCGGGGCCATGACGGCCCGGATGGCCTGTTCGGATTTGGCGGGGATGACACGATCCTCGGCGATGAGGGCGACGACCTCGTGGATGGTGGTCTCGGAGATGACAGCGCGGATGGCGGCGGCGGAATCGATACGCTCTCTTACGCGACCCTCACTACCCCAGGGTTCGCGTTCCAAGGGTCGGTCTTCGGTGTGTTCGTGAGCCTTGAGGATCAGGGCACTCCGCAAGTGACCGGTGCCGGTCTGGACATCTTCAACGGGTTTGAAAATCTCGAAGGCTCGCCCTTCGCAGACCTGCTCACCGGTGACGGGGCGGCGAATACGCTTTCGGGTCTCGACGGCGCCGACGTCATCAATGGCGGCGGCGGGGACGACCTGATCCTCGGCGGCTCGGGCTTCGACGCGGTCGAGGGCGGCCCCGGCGCGGACCAACTCTTCGGTGGCACCGGCGGGAACGTCATCGAAGGCGACATCGTGACCTAC
>JBCDID010000035.1:0-15069 GCA_038749355.1 Pseudomonadota bacterium
GACCATCCGGACTGCGAGGTTTGACGCGGCAGGCGAAGGCGGCTCGGCCGCTGTCGAGAGCATTGCGGCTGCGGACGATCCGAACCTGTCCGCATGGGTCGAGGACCAGTCCGAGAGCTCGGACCGTCCCGAACTGACCTCCGCCAAGATCGTCATCTCCGGCGGTCGCGGCATGGGCTCGGGCGAGAACTTCGCACTGATCGAGAAAGTCGCCGACAAGCTGGGTGCCGCCATGGGTGCCTCGCGCGCCGCGGTCGACTCAGGCTACGCGCCGAACGACTGGCAGGTCGGCCAGACCGGTAAGGTCGTGGCACCTGACCTCTACATCGCCGTCGGCATTTCGGGTGCGATCCAGCACCTGGCGGGTATGAAGGACTCCAAGGTCATCGTCGCCATCAACAAGGACGAGGAAGCCCCGATCTTCCAGGTTGCCGACTACGGCCTGGTCGCGGACCTCTTCGACGTCCTGCCCGAGCTGGATGGCAAGCTGGGCTGAGGCGACAATGCCGGGCTGAAGCCCGGCCTACGCCAGAAACCGACGAGGGCGCCCCCATGCGGGCGCCCTTTTCGTATCTGGAGATACGTCGCGCAATAATCTTGCGCAATTTCCCGACCTTGGGCGCTTGCCAGCACCGTTTCTCAGCCATAAGGTCTTATGTTGCACCGCACCAATGCGGAGATAGAACGCCGCCGAACGGGCGGACAGACTGGGGATAAGCAATGGCGGAAATCCGCACAGTTGGCGTAATCGGCGCCGGTCAAATGGGCGTGGGCATCGCCCAGGTCTTTGCGGTCGCAGGATATGACGTGCTGCTGACGGATGTGGACGCGGACGCCCTCGGGCAAGCACAGGCTTTCGTGGGCGAACAATTGGAGCGCGCGGTCGAACGCGGCAAGATGGAAGCGGCTGAACGGGTAGACTCGCTTGCGCGTCTGAAAACCACGGAGGCTCTGTCGGATCTCGGCCCCCTCGACCTCATCGTCGAATCCGCCGTCGAGAAGGAACAGATCAAGGTCCAGATCTTCGGCGAGCTGGCGCCTCATCTGGCCGAGCATACGCTTCTGACGACCAATACCTCGTCCATTTCCATCACCCGGCTGGCCTCCACCACGGACCGGCCCGAGCGTTTCATGGGGCTGCACTTCATGAACCCGGTGCCGGTCATGAATCTTGTCGAGCTGATCCGGGGTATCGCCACGGACGACCCGACGTTCCAGACCATGAAGGGCGTGGTGGACAAGCTCGGCAAGACCGCCGCGGTGGCCGAGGACTTCCCCGCCTTCATCGTCAACCGCATTCTGCTGCCGATGATCAACGAGGCGATCTATACGCTTTACGAGGGTGTGGGCTCGGTCGAGAGCATCGACACTGCCATGAAGCTCGGCACCCGCCACCCGATGGGCCCGCTGGAGCTGGCCGACTTCATCGGTCTGGACACCTGCCTCGCGATCATGAACGTGCTGCATGACGGGCTGGCTGACACGAAGTACCGGCCGTGTCCGCTCCTAACCAAATATGTCGAAGCGGGATGGCTGGGCCGGAAGTCCGGCCGTGGCTTCTATGACTACCGAGGCGAGACCCCGGTCCCGACGCGCTAGGCTCTCTTCCGCCTGAACTTCACTACAAGAATGCGCGGGCGGCGGCGGCAGTTGCTGACGCTGCGAGAACCGGGATCAATAGCGGGTGCAAAGGCCAAGCCGCGTTGGAGAACTGCCACGCCAACATCGCGATCAGGGCCAGCGCGGCCAGGCTGACGCCCGTTCGGCCACCAACAATCAGCGCCACAACCAGAACCACCGCGATGATCAGGGGCAGGATCGGCGCGCCCATTTTGGCCACGACAGAGCCCAGCGCCATCGCGCCGATTACGGCCAGATAAGCGGTCAACGCGCCGCGCGCCCATTCCGCCGGAGCGTCTGTCAGGAAGATCGCGATCAGCGACAGACCAACGGCCGGCACGCTTACGAGTACGGCAAGGCCCAGACTGTCGAACTTTTCTCCGAGCGTCGCAGCAGCTCGGTCGAGAAGGAGCCAGTGTTCGGGACCGCAGCCTTGTTCGAGGAACTTCGGAGCGCGCTCGCCAGTTCCAACAATTGCGACGTCATCATCTACATCCACGGATTTGCCAACGACTTCGTCAACACCGCGAAACGTGCGGCAGCTTTGCAGGAGCTCTACGGAGAAGGCGGCAGCAAGGCGATCGTGGTCATGTTCTCGTGGCCCTCCAACGGCCGCGTCTTCCCGGCATGGCAGTACTTTTCCGATCGCGACGATGCCCAGGCGTCCGGACTTGCCATGGCCCGCGCCCTCGAAAAGCTGATCGACTTCCTGCGAGACATGATGCGCCGCGACCGAGGCCGGATGGTTATCGCCGAACGCGAAGGCCGCGAATTAACCCGGGAAGACTTCGAGCATTGTGGCCAGCGTCTGCACATCGTGGCGCACTCAATGGGCGGCTGGGCGCTGCGCCATGCGGTGAACAGCTACGCCGAAAAGCATCCCGGGCCACTTCCGGGAATTTTCGACAAGGTGTTCCTCATGGCGGCTGACGCGGACGCTGATGCCTTGTCACGGCAAGACAAGCTTGGGCCGCTGTTGCAGATGTCAAACGAGATCCATGTCTATCACGCGCGGGACGATCTGGCGCTGGAGGTAAGTTACAACACCAAGGGCAATCCCAAGCGACTTGGTACGAATGGCCCCGACGACATCGATGACCTGCCGCGGAATGTCATTGGCATCGACTGTCAGGATGTGAGCGACACGACAGCATCGCACGGGCGACACCAATACTACCGATTGCGAGAAGAGGTGATCAAAGACGTCAAGCTGACGCTCGCCGATGCAGCGCAGGAAGACCGACCGGGCCGCAAGGTCATCACCCCGATGCGTCGTTATCGGCTGAAAGACAGCGGCTGATTGTAGGTGTGGAAGTGACAAGCCGGGACGGCGACGCCGTCCCGGCCCGTGGTCTGTTCAGGCGATCTTGCCGATGACGGCGTTCTTGGTGTCGTCCGTCTTCTTCTGCACGCTCGACGCCAGCGTTTCCGCCTGGTTGAACCGGCTCATCAGGTCCTGGATCTCGAAATTGCCCAGCCGGTCCTGCACCGGCTCGGCGGCCCTGACCCCGACGGAGAGGTTCACGATCAACCCGCCTTGCACGTCCTCGAGGGCTGCATCGGTCAGTTCAGCCGGTCCTTTTGATGTCTTCGTCATCTCAGATCCTCCTTCTTGGATGACGGAACAATGCCGAGCCCGTGTTGGTTCGTCTGTAGCGTGTGATACAGGGTCGCGAATTCACGCAAAGGTCATTTCCATTGCGTGCCCGTTGGCCAGCGCGGCGCACGGGTCTACTTTCCCGGCATGAACCTTTTGACTGCGACCAGGCGCGCACCGCGTGCCCCAACACTTCAGGAGTTTAACATGCGCTTCGCCACACTCGCCCTCGCCGGCGCTCTGCTGCTCAGCAGCCCTCTTGCGGCCATCTCGGCACCCTACACTCTCGACAAGAGCCACGCCCACGTGACCTTCGAAGTCGGACATCTCGGTTTCTCGACCGTGCATGGCCAGTTCCGCAAGTTCGACGCGAACATCAAGTTCGACCCGGACGATGTGGAAGCAACCCAGGTCAACTTCGTCATCGACGCCGCCTCGGTCGACACCTTGTGGGAAAAGCGGGACGACCATATCCGCGGTAAGGACTTTCTGGACGTGGCCAACCACCCGGAGATCACCTTCGTGACGAAGACGGTCACCCCGACAGGCGCCGAGACGGCCGATGTGCTCGGGGATCTGACGATCCGCGGCGTGACCCAGCCGGTGACCTTCCAGGCCAAGCTGAACAAGATGGGCCCATCACCCTTCAACCCGAACCAGACGATCGCCGGTTTCACCGTGACGGGTCAGATCGACCGCACCAAGTACGGCGTCTCCTATGCAGCGCCTGCGGTTAGTGCAATCATACCGATCCAGATCGAGCTCGAGATGAGCCCGGCGACCAACTAAAGGACCTGGATTATGTTGCGTGCAGCTTTCGTGGGATTTCTCCTGTCCGTCGGTCTGGCCTGCACTGCGCAGGCCGGCACGGAATGGCAGGTGGACCCCACGCAATCCGAAGTGGGTTTCGAGTATCTGAAGGACGGGGCCCCCACCAAGGGTGAGTTCCGGGACTTCGCGGGCGGGGGCACGTTCGATGCCGCCGCCCCTCAGAACGCCCGCTTCGAGCTGCGCATCAGGTCCAAGTCCATCGACCTCTATGACGGGCTGGCGAGCGCCTTCGCCACCTCGGCGGAGTGGTTCGACTCCAAGAACCATCCGGAGGTGATCTACGTGCTCCAGGCACTCGAGCCGCTGGATGGCGACCGCTATACCGCGACCGGGCAGATCACGATCCGGGGCGAGAAAAAGCCGCTGATCTCGGAGATCGCGCTCAAGATCGGAGCAGACAGCGCCAACGCGTCTGGCACGCTCACGATCACGCGGGCGGACTTCCTGCTCGGCATCGGCCCGTCCGCTGCCTTTGTCGAAATCGGACCGGACGTGCTTGTGACCTTCGCGCTCACCGCAAAACCTGACGGGTAAAGCTGATGGCGATACGGAACTCGATCGAAAGCTGGGGCTGGTTGGCCCGCCTGCTACACTGGGTGATGGCTCTGCTGATTATCGGGCTGGTCTCGGTCGGCCTCTACATGGTGCAGGTGCTCGGCGACGACTCGGACGCGCTGCTGCTGCGGTACGAGCTCACCCAGACCCACAAGAGTTTCGGTTTCGTCGCCTTCGTACTCGCGCTGATCCGTATCGGCTGGCGCTGGGCCAATCCCACGCCCACGCTGCCGGACATGCCGGTCCTGGCGAAAGCCGCGGCCCATGGCGGGCACCTCGCGCTCTACATTTGTATGCTGGCGCTCCCGATCAGCGGCTGGCTGATGGCCTCGGCCTCTCCCTACAACGACGCGGACGCCTACATCCAGGTGAAGAACATGGTCTTCGGCCTGTTCGAAATGCCGGACCCCTACCCCAAGGGGGACGAGGAGCTGACGGCGTTCCTCGGGGCCATCCACTTCTACGCGGCCATGGCGCTGGTGGTGATCCTGTTGGGCCATATCGGGGCCGCCCTGAAACACCACTTCGTCGATCGGGACTCCGTGTTGCGGCGTATGGTAAGAGGCTGAAGCCGCCAGAAGGGAACCTCCGGCGCTGCCCCCTTCATCTTGCCAAAAATACCTCGAAAGCTCTCGCATGGGCCCGGTACGGGTCCACTGCCACTACGAGTTAGCGGACGAGCTTGACCTTCTGCCCGGTGCTGAGCGCCTCGCCCGGTTCCAGCCCGTTCAGCACGCGGAACCTGTCTTCCGGGAAGTTCTCGACATTCATGCGACGCGCAAAGCTCGCCACGGTATCGCCACGGCGCACCGTCGCGATGTCAACACGCCGGGCAGACAACCCCCGTGCCTCCGCCGCGCTCAGGCTGCGAAAGGTCCGCGCGGCCTCCCGCATCTGAGGGATCAGCCGTGCACCCTCCGGGCTCAGACCGGTCAACCTGTATAGCTTTCCGTTCAGCCGGATCGCCACCAAGAGCATGTCATAGACGCGGTTGTTGACCTGTACCTTGGCTGTGGCACTCGCCGCCCCCAGCCCGTTGATGCGCTCGGCGCGCGGTCGGGAGACCTGCCCGGTGCGGTACTCCTTCGAGATCTGGGCGATCCACTCGCGTGAGATGTAGGAGGTCAGCGGCCCACCTGAATTCCGCCCGCTGTCCAGCACGAAACGGGCACCGCTCTTGTTCGATGCGATCACGGCCCGCGGCGTGTTCGCGATCCGGAAGCCTGCGGGCGAGCGGTAGGCAAACCTCAGCGTCGGGTGCAGGAAGTCACGGCCCCGGACGAAGCCCTGCTCCGGATTGTCACCATAGAGCACCCCGTCCACGGCGCGCAGATAGCTCGGCCGGTCCCGGTTCGCACCCAACGGGATGTTGACGCCCGACTGCCGGGCAATCTCGATCGCGCGGCGCGTACGGGGCCCGGTCGCCGGGTGGCTGGCAAAGAAGTCCGTCTGGTTCGGGTCATAGCGCTTGCCCGCGGCGCGGGCGGCCAGACGCGCGGCTTCGCCCATGCTCTCGAGGAAATCCGCCTGAGCATAGGGGTCGTAGCCTGCCCGCGCGAGGTAGCGGATCCCGAGATTGTCCGCCGCAAGCTCGTCATCGCGGGAGTAGTTCGCGAGGAACCCTCCCGCCACCGCCTGGCTCAACTGGCCAAGACCGCGCAAGGTCTCAGGGTTGGCCCCTAGCACCGCACCCAGGATCTGCGCGCCCAGCACGGCACCGGTCGCGATCGCACCCCGGTTCTGACGCAGCGCGGAATGGCCAGCGGTGACATGCCCGATCTCGTGACCGATGACGCCTGCCAGCTCCGCCTCCGAGTTGGCCAAAGCCACCAACCCCCGGGTCACGTAGACATACCCACCGGGCAGCGCGAAAGCATTGATGGTGGAATTGTCGAGAACAGTGAAGGTCCACTTCTCGCCCGGCTGTTCCGAGACCGCCGCCAGATCTTCGCCCAGCGCGTTGATGTAGGCGCTGAGACGCGGGTTGTCGTAGACGCCGCCGTACTTCGCGATGATCTTCTGGTGGTTCTCGTCCCCCAGCCGTTGCTGGGACCTGCTCCTCGTGGCGACGGTTGCGGGACCTTTCCGGGCAGTCTCGGCGGTCGGCTGAGGTAAGGGCTTCTGTTGCGGCGCACAGGCAGCAAGAGACAAGGCGAGCAGCAAAAGCCCCGCGCGGATTCGGCTTGTCATGACCATCCCCTTCATCGCCGCCCCCAGGGCGAGGCTAGCAGGGTTCGGCGCACGAGTTCAATCGCATCAATGGTGCATCATGGATGCACCCTACGCGCAACATCTCCACAAGCGCCGCGTAGGGTGTCATCCAACGGCGTGCTTGCACGCCATGATGCACCCTTGACGGGGTTCAGCCGGGATAGGTTTCGTCGAGCGCATAGCCCGCAGCGCGCACCGTACGGATCGGATCACGGTCACCCCGCCGGTTGAGCGCCTTGCGCAGACGTCCGATATGCACGTCCACGGTACGAGCCTCGACATAGACGTCGCGCCCCCAGACGAGGTCCAACAACTGCTCGCGCGAATACACCCGCCCCGGGCGCTGCAACAGGCAGTCCAGAAGCCGGAACTCAGTAGGTCCCAGATGCACCTCACGGGCGGAGCGGTGCACTCGCCGCGTCTCCCGATCCAGCATCAGGTCCCCAAAGGTCGCAACCTCGGCGGATATCGTGGGCCGCGCACGCCGCAGCAGTGCCCGCACGCGCGCCACAAGCTCGGGCAGCGAGAATGGTTTCGTCAGGTAGTCGTCGGCACCGGTGTTGAGCCCGCGGATGCGGTCGCCCTCCTCACCCCGCGCCGTCAACATGATCACCGGCATATCGCGCAGTTCAGGGCGGGCACGGATCCGGCGGCAGATCTCGATCCCGGACAGGCCTGGCAGCATCCAGTCGAGCAGCACCAGATCCGGGCGTTCCTCGTCCAGCGCCATCATGGCGTCATCCCCGTCGGCGACGACCTGAACCGAGAACCCTTCCTGCTCCAGATTGTACTCCAAGAGGGCGGACAGGGCGTCCTCGTCCTCGACGGCCAGAATGCGCGCTCCCATGACGATCTCCTCTCCGGCGCTCAGTCGGCCGCCAGATCACCCCATTCATTGCTCTTCGGGCGGTCGTCGCCAAGCGGTTTGCCCTCGACCACGAAATAGGTCATCTCCGCAATGAACGTGCAGTGATCGCCGATCCGCTCGAAGTTCTTCACGACGAAGAGCAGCTGCGCGCAGAGCCCGATCGTCCGCTGGTCCTCCATCATGTAGGTGGTCAGTTCCCGGAAGATCGAGTTGTGCATCTCGTCGATCTCGACATCGCGCTTCCAGACGGAGACCGACAGAGCAGGGTCGCGAGCCGTGTAGGCATCGAGCGTCTCGGCCATCAGTTGCAGGACCTGCTTGCCCATACGTCCTATGGAAGAGGTGACCTTGGCGTGCGGTTCCTGGTTCAGGACACGGGTCCGCTTCGCGACATTCTTGGCAAGATCCCCGATGCGCTCCAGGGCGGACGCGATCTTGAGCGCCGCCACCACGTCGCGCAGGTCGTTCGCCATGGGCTGGCGCAGCGCCATCAGCTGGATCGCCGCCTGCTCAAGCTCGAGCTCCATCTGGTCGAGGCGCTTGTCCGACTGGATGACCTCTTCGGCAAGCTCGCCGTCACGGTTCTCCAGCGCCTCGATGGCCGAGGTCAGCTGTTCTTCTGCCAGTCCGCCCATCTCCGCGATGCGCGAAGAAATCGCACGCAGGTCCTCGTCGAACGCCGATACAATATGGCTCTTCTGTTGCATTGCCTGTCTCCTGCCCGCTTATCCAAACCGGCCGGTTATGTATTGCTGGGTCTTCTCGTGGTCCGGGTTGGTGAAAATCTTACTCGTCTCGCCTTCCTCCAGCACCTCGCCGAGGTGGAAGAAGCAGGTCTTCTGGCTGACCCGTGCGGCCTGCTGCATGGAGTGGGTCACGATCACGACCGCGTAGTTCTGCCGAAGCTCGTCGATCAGTTCCTCGATCTGGGCGGTCGCAATGGGGTCGAGGGCCGAGCAGGGCTCGTCCATCAGCAGAACCTCCGGCGCGGTCGCGATGGCGCGCGCGATGCATAGACGTTGCTGCTGGCCACCCGACATGCCGGTGCCCGGCTGATCCAAACGGTCCTTGGCCTCGTTCCAGAGTGCTGCTCGGCGGAGTGACTGTTCCACGATCTGGTCAAGCTCCGCCTTGTTGCCAGCCAGTCCGTGGATGCGTGGGCCGTAAGCCACGTTGTCATAGATCGACTTCGGGAACGGGTTTGGCTTCTGGAACACCATGCCGACGCGGGCGCGAAGCTGCACCGGGTCTACGTCGCGCGCGTAGATATCCGTCCCGTCCAGCCGGATGTCACCCGTCACCCGACAGATGTCGATCGTGTCGTTCATCCGGTTCAGGCAGCGCAGGAATGTGGACTTGCCGCAGCCCGAGGGGCCAATGAACGCGGTCACCGAGTTCGGTGCGATCTCCACGTCCACATCCTTGATTGCCTGATTGTCCCCGTAGAACACGTTGACGTTGTTCGCGACGATCTTTGCTGCATCTGCCATCATTTTTGATCCGTCCGGCATCTCACCACCGCCTTTCAAACCGTTTGCGCAGCACGACGGCAAGCGCATTCATGAGAATGAGGAACAACAACAGTACCGCAATCGCCACGGCTGTCTTCCCGTCAAAGAGCCGTTCGGAGTTGTTGTTCCAGAGGTATATCAGCGACGGCAGGACGTTCGCCTTCTCCAGCGGATCGCCGGGGACATCCTGAATGAAGCTGTTCATGCCGATGATGATCAGGGGGGCGGTTTCGCCCAGCGCCTGCGCCATCGCAATGATCGAGCCGGTCAGGATCCCGGGCATCGCCAGCGGCAGCACGTGGTGCATCGAGGTCTGGAGCCGCGAGGCGCCAAGCCCAAGGGCTGCATCCCGGATCGACGGTGGTACGGCTTTGATGGACGCGCGCGCCGCAATGATGATCGTCGGCAGACTCATCAGGGCCAGCACCACACCGCCCGCCAACGGGGTCGAGCGCGGGTCGTCGAGGAACGCCTTCAGCAACCCGTCAAAGAGGTCGATGCCAAAGAGCGACACACCCGACAGCAGGATCGTCAGCCCCAGCAGACCGAACACGATGGACGGCACGGCGGCGAGGTTGTTGATGTTCACCTCGATGAAGTTGGTCAGCCGGTTCTTAGGCGCGAACTCCTCCAGATAAATCGAGGCCATGACGCCCAGCGGGAAGACCAGCATGAAGGTCACCATCATGGTCCAGAATGAGCCCACCAGAGCACCCCAGATCCCGGCATATTCGGCCTCGGCACTGTCCGTGCCCAGCAATGCCCGCCAGTTGAAATGGGTCACCAGCCGGTCTTCACGTTCGAAGTTCTCGAGCCACAGCACCTGACGGTCGTTGAGCTGACGCTCGGCCTCGGGCGTGACCATCATCAGGGCTTTCCACTGCCCGGCGGTCACCTCCCCGGTCGCAGCGAGCGGGTCGACAACGACGCCCCTGGACGTCTCTGGGCCAAGCTCCGTGACCTTGATCCAGCCCTTCTCAGCGCGGATGAAGACCGAGGGATCGTCCTCGCGCAGGGTGAAGACGTTCCCGGTATCCGTCGCTTCGGTGAGCGCACCATCGGCAATCGCAATCAGCTCGTCACGGCGCGTCTCGAACTGTGCCAATGCCGCCGTCAACCGCTCGCGCTCCGCCGCGTCGGTGGTCGCAGCCAGCTTCGCCTGGGTCTCCTCGGCAGCACGGGCCTGATCGTTGGCAGACCGACGTGCATTGCGGCCCTCAAGCGCGCGGTCATCGCGCAGCGCCGCACGCGCAGCCATGAACGCATTGGTCTGGTGGTCGACAACGACCTCACCCTCGGTCTCACCGGGCGTGATGGTCATGCTGCCATCAGTCCCAGCCTCGATCGGACGCCCGAACTGGCCCTTGTAATAGAGCTGCACATGATCGCTCATCAGGGCTTCGAAATGATAACTCGACCCGAACAGATCTTGGTTCTGCTCGACGATCTCGCCGAGCGTGTAGCCCTCGTAAGTCGCCAGCAATTCGGTCAGCGGCTTGGCCTTGCGCTTCGACCCCTCGTAACGCGCGGCATCCATGATGGCGTCACGCAGCGGGCCGCGTTCGAAGTTGGCGACAGTCTTCGGATTGCCGTCTGTCAGCAACTTCATTTGCCGCTTGGACGCCTCCAACGGCACCTCGAGCGAGATGTAGTGCTCGTTGGTCACGCTGATCGCCTTCACGGCAATCGTGTACATCAGCGTGATCAACGCGCCTGCAGCCAGCGCAATCGCGAGGATCCCGTACGCCTTCAGCCGCTTCTCGGCGCGGTGGCGGGCCTTGGTCCGACGTCCGGTCTCGGGCGACGTGTGCTTCGCCGAGAGGTCCGCCATGTTGATGCTTGCGTCTGCCATCGCTGACCTCAATCGTATTTCAGGCGGTACTTGCGGACCACCCGCAGCGCCATGACGTTCAGCGCCAGCGTTGCCACGAAGAGCGCGAAGCCGAGGGTGTAGGCGGGACCCGCAGCCGTATCGGCCTCGGTGTCGCCGAGGATCAACATGGTGATCTGGACGGTCACCGTCGTCACTTTGTCCAGCGGATTGAAGGTGAGGTTCGCGGACTGGCCCACGGCCATGACCACGATCATCGTCTCACCGACGGCACGAGAGACCCCCAAGAGCGCAGCGGACACGATCCCGGGCAGGGCCGCAGGCAGGACGACTTTGGTGACCGTCTCAGCCTTGGTCGCGCCCAGCCCGTAGGAGCCGTCGCGCAAGGTCTGCGGCACCGCGTTGATCACGTCATCCGACAGGGACGAGATGAATGGGATAATCATGATCCCCATCACAACGCCGGCTGCGAGCGCAGACTCGGCTTCGACCCCGACACCGATGCTGTCGCCAATACCGACCATGAAGGGTGCCACCGTCGTGGCGGCGAAGAACCCATAGACCACCGTCGGCACGCCCGCGAGGATCTCCAGCATCGGCTTGGCCGTGGCGCGCACGCGCGGGGAGGCGAACTCCGACAGGTATATCGCAGCGAACAGGCCGATCGGGATCGCGACCGCCATGGCGATCAGGGTGATCATTGCTGTGCCGAGGAACAGCGGCACAGCACCCACCTTGTCGGCGGAAAGCTCACCGGTGTGCACGCCCGAGAGCGGGCTCCATGTCAGACCGAACAGGAACTTGTGCACCTGCCAATCGATCTTGGAGAAGAAGTTCAGTGTCTCGCCGATCAGCGAGAGGAAGATGGCAAACGTGGTGATGATTGCCACGAGAGCGGCGGTCAGGAGCGCACCGCGCAGGATGTTCTCGGCCTTGTTCCGCGCGCGGAACTTTGGGCTGACCTTGCCGATGGCCCACGCCGCGGCGCCAAGGGCTGCCAGCAGGCTGATGATCGAGGTTGCCCAGATGCGGTTCGTGTTCGCGGAAGTGAAGATCTCGGCCAGACGCTCGCGCAGGGCATCTTGCGCCGACGCCACACCGCCTGTTGCGATGGCGCGGGCATCGGAAAGGGCGGTTTCCGCCTTGAGACCGGTGAGTGTGGGATCAATCTCGGCGAGCGCAGACCGCAGGGTGCTGCCCACATAGGACGACCCGATGGTGTTCACGACGAGGTATACGCCATACCCCGCGATGAACACGCAGAGCAGCGCGAAGAGGCCATGATAGCTGGGACGGGAATGCAGGGACGCGAGCGACCCGTCAGCGGCGATGACCGCGCGGGACCGGGCTACCACAAACGACGCAAGCGCCAGAATGGCGATGCCAAGAACTGTAAGCGGCAGCATCTACGGGTCCCCCGGTGGGCTAGGTTCGATGCGGGAGCCCGGGCCCCCGCACCGGCAGTGCGTTACTTCAGACCTTCGTCGCCGGTCATGACCGCTTCGCTCATCACGCGGTCCTGGTTGTCAGCATGGGCGTCTTCGTCGAGCGGGATCAGGCCCTTCTCGGTGAGGTAGCCATCTTCACCGGAAGCATCCTCGGACACGAACTCGGCCGCGTACTCCATGATGCCGGGGATCACGCCGACATGCGCCTTCTTGATGTAGAAGTACATGGAGCGCGACACCGGGTAGTCGCCTGCCGCGATGTTCTCGAAGGTCGGCTCGACGCCACCCACGGTGGAGCCCTTAAGCTTGTCAGCGTTCTGGTCGAGGAACGAGAAGCCGAAGACGCCGAGCGCGTTCGGATTGGACGTGAGCTTGGAGACGATCAGGTTGTCGTTCTCGCCAGCGTCGACATAGGCGCCGTCGTCACGGACCTCCATCTTCTTGCAAACGGCCTTCTCGAGGCCTGCGTCGCGGCAGCCCTTCTGGATGGCCAGCTCTTCGAACGCGTCGCGCGTACCGGAGGACGGCGGCGGGCCGAGAACTTCGATCTTGGTCGCGGGCAGCGAGGGGTCGATCTCGTTCCAGTTGGTCGGCTCGCCCTGACCCTTGGCCAGCGCCTTGAACAGGATCTCGCGGCTCAGCGCGAAGGCCGGTGCGTTCTTGGCGTTTGCAACGACGATGCCGTCGAAGCCGACGACGGACTCAACGATGTCGGTGACGCCGTTCTCGCTGCAGAGCTTGAATTCCTTAGGCTTCATGCGGCGCGAGGCGTTCGTGATGTCCGGGGTGTCGGTGCCCACGCCCGCGCAGAACAGCTTCAGGCCGCCACCCGAGCCCGTGGACTCGACGACCGGCGTCGGGTTGCCGGTGGACTTGGCAAACGCTTCGGCCACTGCGGTGGAAAACGGGAACACGGTCGACGAACCAACGACCTTGATCTGGTCGCGGGCGGCTGCGTTGCCTGCCATTGCGAGGGCCGCGATCGCCGCGATTGCCGTCGTTGTGAGAGTTTTCACTATGTCGCTCCTTGGTTTCGTGTCTCGGGCGCTCACGCCCACACGTTGCACAGCTTCTTGCCGGTGATCGGCGCGGCCAGCCTAAGCGGTGCTGGCGAAGCTTTTGCCACAGTTCAATGTCAGATTAGTGACACTCTAAGTAATTGATTTTGTGATACTTATCGCGGCCGCGTGAACACTAACCGGTATTTGCGACGCTGGCGTCTTCCACCGCTAACGCGCCGCCACTCGGCAATACCGGCAACTCGACGCGGAAGATCGAGCCCTCGCCTTCGCGGCTCTGGATATCCAGCCGCCCGCGATGCCGACTGACCACATGCTTGCAGATCGACAGACCAAGCCCCGTGCCGCCCTTGTCGCGGGAGCTCTTGACGTTGACGCGGTAGAACCGCTCGGTCAGCCGCGGCAGGTGCTCGCGTGCAATCCCGGGGCCATGATCGCGGACCGATACCGCGACATGCGGCTGGTCATCACTGCCCTCCAACACCATGGTGACAAGAACATCGGTCCCCTCGCCGCCATACTTGATCGCGTTGTCGATGAGGTTGCGGAAAAGCTGGCTAATCTCGTCCCGATCCGCAAGCGCCGTGACGGGCGCCGCGGGCGGCTCGAACACCAGCGTCACGCCACTGCTATCCGCGATTGGCCGCAAGCCATCGATGACCTCGGGCAGCAACCCGACCAGATCCTGTGGCTCGTCCGGTAGCACGCGGGCATTCAACTCAATCCGGTTCAAGGACAACAGATCCTGGATCAACCGTGTCATGCGGTCAGTCTGCGCGGACAGCAGGTTCAGGAACCGCTCGGTCGCAGCCGGGTCATTCTTCGCGTGTCCCAGCAAGGTCTCGATGATCCCGGCCACCGCTGCCAGAGGCGTCTTCAGTTCATGGCTCGCATTGGCCACGAAATCACGATGCGACTCCTGCGCCCTGTGCGTCGTCGTCTGGTCGAAGATGGCGACCAGAACCTCTCCGTCCTGACCTACGGGACGAACATGCGCTTCCAGATGACTGTCCCCGGCTCGGGTCAACGAAAACTCCAGCGTATTCGCCGCCCGCTCCTGAAACGCATTCCCGATGCAATCCAGGAGCCTCCGATTGCGAAGGGTCGACACCGGCATCCCTTCGGACCCGGTCAAGCCGAACATGTCCCTCGCATCCGCATTGGCATGCCGGATCGTACGGTCCTCACTGATAAGCAGATTGGCGCCTGGCAGGGCATCCAGCAGCATTCCGGCATCCAGACCCTGCTTCGGAGCATGGGTTGCATTTGCCAACGGCTTGGGCTGGTCCCTGGTCACCGGTGTGGGCGTGAGCAGCACCGCGCCCGCAGCAGCCCCCAGAACCGCACAGGCGGCTGTCAGGCTTGAGGTACCCCACAGTAGATGCGCAAGCCCCCCGCCAACGCCCGCGAAAACAGCCGGCGCCAGTGCCTCGAAAGAGGCCCGAACACTCATTTGCCACCTGCCGGAAACGAAATCGCCATAGTTTGGAACCTAGCATGGCCGCTTCGCAGAACAGTACTGGAAATGCCGTCACAGGGGCGTCATATACAGCGCAGCAAGGGCGCAGAGCTGGTGGA
>JBCDID010000036.1:0-14840 GCA_038749355.1 Pseudomonadota bacterium
ACAGGCTCTAGCAATATGAATCCCCTGGCTGGTTGGAGTTGCGGTGTGCAGTGTGGTAAGCTAACCATCAGCAACTCCCGGGCGGCCGCCAGATCGACGAAATTGCGCGTGCGCTGGTCGATCTCCAGCCAATCGTCCAGCATCTTGTCGACCCGCATCGCGTACAAAGTCACCTCGACGGTCCAGATCCAGGGAGGTCGGATCTTCGGACAGCGATAGGCTCCGATAGGCTCCGGTGCGACGACACCTTCAAGACCCGCCTCCTCGAAAGCCTCCTGCGCCGCGGCCTCCTGCGGGGTCATGTCGTCATCCACTGAGCCCTTGGGAAAGACCCAGCGGCCCGTCCGGCGAGACGTCACAATCGCGAACTGCACCGGATCGGTGTCAGGCAGCCACGCGAGCACGCCCGCCTGTTCCTGCACCCAGGGCACATATCGCAGGTGGGAGACGTCTTCGCTCTCCATCAGGGCTCCGTTCCCGCAATCTCGCGAACGCGCGCGCAAAGGGCTTCGAGATCATCATCGGCGATCCCCAGCTCTTTCAGATGCCCAAGCGTGTTCTCCAGATATTCGATATTGGGACCGGAGGGGCCGACCGCACGCGCAATGATACCTGCCTGCTCCTCCTCCGGAAGCCCGCCCGCATATTGCGGATGGCTGCGGTCGACCACGTAGCACAGCGCCTCGATCTCCTCGCCATCATCGCAGATCAGCGGATACCGGGTCTCGAAATAGGCGTATGAGACCAGTTCCCGCTCGACCAGATAGTCTCTGACCGACTGCTCCTGCGTGGGACACACGAGATACGCGACCCCGGTGCAGGACGCACCCGGTGCCCAGTCGAGCCCCAGCACCAGCCCGGGCCGTTCCGGGGTGCCCCGATAGTGCCGCGAGCTCAGCGTGAACCGGCGCGCGAAGCCGTCCAGCCGGGCAATCCGCCTCTCAAGATACGGAAACCCCGGGTTCCAGATCAGCGACCCATACCCGAACACCCAAAGATCGCCGCGTTGCATCGTTCCTCCGTCATGGATATGTCCCCAGCGGTTAACGAGTGCGCGCCTGCCGCGCAAGGGAGGGCCGCATGGGACGTCTGGTGAAATGGGCCG
This sequence comes from Pseudomonadota bacterium, assembly GCA_038749355.1. Taxonomy (GTDB): domain Bacteria; phylum Pseudomonadota; class Alphaproteobacteria; order Rhodobacterales; family Rhodobacteraceae; genus Thermohalobaculum. Next base: position 1,106 of record JBCDID010000036.1, read on the forward strand.
TGGGGCTTTGCGCCATCGGTGCCGTGGTCTGGTCCGGCTGGTGGTTCGCGGGGTCCGAAGGGCAGAAGGCGGGGCTCGAAGCCTGGTTCGAGCAACAGCGCAAGCGGGGCTGGCAGGCGGAGGCGGCATCGGTCGAGGTCTCGGGTTTCCCCGGAGATTTCAACTTGGTGGCCACGGACATGGCCTTGGCGGACCCAGCGACAGGCTGGGCGTGGAATGCGCCCGAGTGGAGGGTGGACAGCACAACGACGACGCCGACGCGCTACCACGTGACATGGCCTACCGAGCAAACCGTTTCAGTCCCCGGCGACACCGCGACCATCCTCAGCGAGGAGATGACAGCGGTCCTGGACGTCCGCCCGGGATCGTCCATGGAACTGCGGCAGTTGGCAGGGACCATCACGGCGCTCGCGATCTCCGGCCAGCAAGGCTGGAAAGCGGGAGCGGAGGCCGTGCGCCTTGATCTCGTGGAAAAGCCCGAGGATCTCGGTCCGCCGAACAGCTACGATCTGACGTTCGAAGGGACAAAGCTGAAGCTACCCAAGGAGATCGTGGCTGCCATTGACCCGACGGGCTGGCTGAAGCCTGCCGTGGACCGGCTGACGGTCTCGGGTCACGCCGCGTTTCGCGACCCCATTGACCGGTTCGCGCTGGAGGAGGGGCGGCTGGCCTTGCGTGCCGCGACGATCCGCGAGGCCGGGTTCGAGTGGGGCAGCATGCGGCTGGTTGCCAAGGGCGCCATCTATGTCGACGATCGCGGCTATCCGGTGGGCGAGATCAAGGTCGAGGCCCGGGAATGGCGTCAGATGATCCGCCTCGCTGTCAGCGCCGGGATCGTTGACAACCAGACCGCGCGCACGGTCACACAAGGGATCGAGTTCCTGACCGCTTTGACTGGCGGCGGCGATGACCTCTCGCTGCCGCTTGGACTGTCGGGCGGCAAGATCAGGCTCGGACCCGTGGCAATCGCCGAGGCACCGCGCCTGGCACCACCCCGCTGAGCGGCAATGAGGCGCAATCTGATCCCCTTCATCTTGCCAAAAATACCTGGAGAGCCGCGGGATTTCCGAAACCCGGCAGGCGCGGTCAGGCAGTAGAGCCCGCGACACCGCCCCCAGGCTGAGCGGTCGCCTCCGCAGCGGCGGCGCCCCCTTCCACATCCCCGCTGACCACTTCGACCTTGCGCCGGGCCAACAGCATGCCGTGCTCGGCGAAGACCGCACGCAGCCGGTGATAGATCTCGCGGCGAAGGACAAACTGCGCCCGTGGAATGCACTTGAACTTGACCCGGAAGACCAGCGCGCTGTCGTCGTCCACATAGTAGACGCCCTGGCTCTTCAACGGTTCGATGAACTTCGGGCCATGATCCGGGTGGGCCAGGAACTCCTTGCCGACCTCCTTCACGACCTTCTTGAACCGCTGCGGGTCCGTGTCGGGTTCCATGCGGAAGGGCATCTTGTAGATCACCCAGTCGCGGTTGTGGTTGGTGATCTGCTTGAGCTCGCCGAAGGGGATGGTGATGACGGGACCCCGGTGATGGCGCAGTTGCAGCGAGCGGATCGAGATTGCCTCGACCTCGCCACGCAAGTCCGTGTCCAGTTCGATATACTCACCGACCCGGAACGCGTCATCGACCAGAAAGAACACGCCGGAGAAGATGTCGCGCACGAGCGTCTGCGCACCAAAGCCAATCGCGATCCCGATGATCCCGGCCGAGGCGATCAGCGGCCCGATATCCACGCCGATGGCCGAGAGCACGATCATGCAGATGGCCAGGGCCAGCAGCCCCAGCAGGACGTTGCGGAACAAGGGCGTGAGGGTCTCCAGCCGCGATGCGCCTGAGACCTGGCTCGGGTCGGCATCCTCGGCTGCATCCGAGATCCGCACCTCCGTGTAGAGCGCCGCCCGGATCAGCCGCCAGATCAGCGCGCCGACCAGCAGGGTCAGCGCGATGTCGAAGACAGCACTCGCCCAGGGGGCCGCGTCCGCGCCCTTGGTCAGCGCAAAGAGGTCCACACCCCAAAGCGCAAAGACGGCAATCGTTGCCACCAATCCCAACGCGACCCGCCACGCGCCCTTCAGCACGCCGCGGAACCGGGCCTGCCACTCACCTTGCCGGCCAAGCGCGCTTGAGGTCAGCTCATCCCCGATCCGGTCAAGCACCGGCAGCAGCAGCACGACGCACACGGTTCCCAGAGGGCCGTACAACTGGTGCTGCCCTCGCTCCAGCCAGTGCAGCAGCCACCATGTCCCCGCGCCCAGAAGATAGGCCAGCATCCCGTAGGGTGCGGCGGCGGCGAAGACCCGGCGCAGGCCCGTGCCGTCAGCATGCAGCACACCCTCCATGGCACTCGCGATCTGATGGGCATGCGCGAACACAGCCCAGACCAGCGTCAGGATCAACAGCACCCCGGACAAGGCGACAATGACCATGGCGGGCGGGAACCCGAAACCCAGGGTGGGCGACAGCCCGGCGACTAACCATCCCCCGACGCCTATGAAGGCGCAGCGGCGCATCAGGCCATAGATCCGTTGTGCGGCGGCATCCGACACCGCTGCCAGCCGCAAACCGGGGTGATCCGGGGCGAACAGGCGACGGACAATTACCATGGCGCCCCATGTCCAGCTTACGCCCGCCACGAAGATCCAGACCCAGCCGGTCAGCGGCCCGAGCGCGGCCGACATGACAGTTGCCACCAGCTCGGCCACACTGACAAAGGCTATGATGGGCAACCCCTCGAGGATCAGGAGCCCCAGAGACCGCACCAGCCGTTCCACATATTCGGGCGGCTCCGCGACAGAGGCCAGCCAGTCGCGCGGACTGCGCAGCATGGCGATCGCGAGCCCTCCCGCGAAGATACCGCCGAGGATCATGGTCAGCGCGGCGATCACCATGGCGGTCAGACCGCCTTCGGCCCGGGCAAGACGCTCCTCGACCCGGGGCCGGCGTTCCTCGAGGTTGGACAAGGCCCGCGCCCAACGCTGAGCCCGCGTGCCGATCCGGTCCAGCATCTCGTCCAGCCGCGTGCGCGCGGCCTCGAACGGGTTGGCCCGCATCTCCATCATTTCGGCATCCTCTGCGGCCTGCCGGTCCAGTTCCTCGCGCAGGAGAGCGCGGACCTCCTCATCGGTCAGTCGGGAGAGAACGCCGTCGATCAGCTCGGGCGTAAGGGGGCGCGGGATCTCGACGGGCTCCTCAGCCTGCTCACTGTTGGATGGCACGAATTGCGCGTGCGCGCTCAGTGGTGTGACGCACAAGGTGAGTAACACCAGCGCGCAGGCGCACCAGCTGACCAGAGACCCTGCTACTGCGCGCCCTTCGCGCGATCGGTCCGAAAATCCATCCCACATGGGTACCTGTTAACGCGCTCCCGGTCGCAACCGCAAGCTGGCACCCGGGGACGTGAAGACGTGTCAACTGGAGTGGGAACAACATGGGGGCGAGGCGGCGGAGACCACGCACGGCCGATCAACCTCGAGTACTTACGTTTGCCAAACGGGTGGATTCCCCGCTCCTCTCAACTCTCGTAACGGGTCGCGCCCCGGCGATTGGCATCGACCGGCTCGGACATCACCACGGCATGGTGAGCCCGCTGATCGCAGTTCGCACGTGGGCAGACGCGGCAGTTGATGCCGATCTGATCGGGCTGAATGCCGCCCAACGCGAAGTTCTCCGCATAGCCGATATCGGCAACATGCTCGACCGCACATCCCAAGGCGACCGCGAGACGCACATCCTGATTGTGCCGGGTGAACTTCGGCCGGTCGACGGTGCGCGAGAACACAAAGAACTTGGCCGCGTCAGGCGTCTCGACGAACTGTGTCACGATCCGGCCCGGCACCCGGAACGAGGTGTGCACGTCCAGCCGAGGACAGGCGCCACCATGCTCGGCCAGCGGGAAGTCGGTGGAGTTGAACCGCTTGGTCACGTTGCCCGCCTTGTCGATGCGCAGGAAGAAAAACGGGACCCCCTGCGCCCCGGTCTGTTGCAGCGTCGTGGCGCGGTGACAGGCCTGCTCGAAGGACACGCCGAACCGCGTCGCCAAATGGTCCATGTCGTACTTGCAGTCCTGCGCGTTCTTCACAAAGGAGCCGTACGGCATGAGAACGGCGGCCGCGAAGTAGTTGGCCAGTTCCACCCGGCAGCGGGCAGCACCACGGGCATCCGTGATGCCGGACCGGTCAAGCTGCTGGTTCAGCACGTCCTCTTGTTCCAGCAGCCCGGCCACATGAACCAGTTGGAAGACGCGGTTGGTGTAATCCAAAGCCTCGGACAGGCGCACCTCTCGACGCTGTTCGTCATAGTCACGCAAGGTGTAGGGCAGGTCCGAGACCGGCACGACGCGGACGCTCAATCCATGGCGACGCTGCAGCCGCTCCTTGACGCGCACATAGATCTCGTCTGTGGCGACGGGACCATCATCCCAGAACGCCTCCGCCGCGCGCTCCAGCCGCGGGAAGTGGTTGCGGTTCGAACGGAAGTAGGTGTGGACGATGGCCTCCGGCGAGGTCGAGACGATGGCGGGCGCCGCCGCATCCCGGGCCTCGGCCAGCGACAGCAACTGGTCGGTCGCGGCCTGGTTCGCCCGGTGCAGCCGAAGGACGCATTGCACGAGGTCGGGGCTGTGGACGAGAGCTGCGCGGAGTTGGGTCAGGTCTGGCCGTGCGCCCTCAAACAAAGGCTCCTGCACCAGGGCACGCAGGTCGGAGAGGATCGTGGCGTCCTCGTCATCGGCAATCTCCCGCCAGTCGACACCGTAGGCATCGAACAGCTTCAGCATGACCGGCACAGACACGCTCCGCTCGTTCTTCTCGAGCAGGTTCACATAGGAAGTCGAGATACCCAAAGCCTTGGCCATCTGGGCCTGGGTCTCCTTGCGGTCCAGCCTGAGCTTGCGCAGATGGGGGCCGATGAACGTTTTGCTCAGCGCCTCCTCCCTTCGTCGAATTGACAAATTTACAAACCTGTATACTTGTAAATTCTCGCATTCACAACAGGACCCGGAATAATTTTCCATTTTTGGTTGGCGCACCTATCTCACGCTCAACCGCAGAAATTCGAATGGAGGATTCGTCATGCGCACCGGTATTAACCACCTTTTCATCCCTGGCCCCACAAACGTGCCGGAGGCTGTCCGTCAGGCCATGAACGTCCCCATGCAGGACATGCGTGCGCCTGACTTCGGCGATCTGACGCTGAACCTGTTCACCGACCTCAAGAAGGTACTGCGGACCGAGACCGGAACCGTCATGCTGTTCCCGGGCTCCGGCACCGCCGCCTGGGAGGCTGCCATCACCAACACGCTGCAGCCCGGCGACAAGGTGCTGATGAGCCGCTTCGGTCAGTTCAGCCACCTCTGGGTCGAAATGGCCGAGCGTCTTGGCCTCGATGTCGACGTGATCGACGTGACCTGGGGCGCAGGCGTGCCCGTCGAAGAATATGGCCGCCGCCTCGCCGCAGACATCAAGGGCGAGTACAAGGCCGTCTTCGCCACCCACAACGAGACCGCCACAGGCGTGACCTCGGACATCGCCGCCATCCGCCGGGTCATGGATGATGCCTATCATGATGCCCTGCTGTTCGTGGACGGCGTCTCCTCGATCGCGTCGCTCGATTTCCGCATGGATGAGTGGGGCGTCGATCTCGCCGTCACCGGTAGCCAAAAGGGCCTGATGCTGCCCGCCGGTATCGGCATCCTCGGCGTCAGCGAGAAAGCACTGGAAGCCTCGCAGAACGGCACGATGAACCGCGCCTATTTCGAGTTCCAGGACATGATCAAGCTGAACAAGGACGGCTACTTCCCCTACACGCCGCCGACCCAGCTGTTCCACGGCCTGCGCAAGTCGCTGGACCGGATCTTTGCCGAGGGCCTGGACAACGTCATCGCCCGCCACACGCGCCTGGCACACGGGGTCCGCGCTGGCGTCGCCGCGTGGGGTCTGAACCTGGTCGCAGAGCACGAGAAGTGGCATTCGGATACGGTCTCCGCCATCCGCGCGCCTGAGGGCGTGGACGCACGTGACGTGATCCGCATCGGCTACGAGCGCTACAACACCTCCTTCGGCTCTGGCCTGGCCCAACTGGCTGGAAAAGTTTTCCGAATTGGCCACCTCGGCGACCTGAACGAAGGAATGTGCCTCACGTCGCTGGCCGTCGCCGAGCTTTCGCTGGCCGAAGCCGGCGCCAATGTCGAATTCGGCTCAGGCGTGGGCGCGGCCCAGGCTTGGTTCGCCGAGACCGCCGTTGCGCCGGAGCTGAAGATCGCGGCCGAGTAAGCCGCCCTCCACAGCCTGACCACCCGGGAACCAAGGTTCCACTACACGACATCAGCGTTGCCCCCCCGGGGCAGCGCACGCGGAAGAACTGTCTGCCGGACAATAACCAGAACCAGGAGGACGTCATGGATATCCACGAGTATCAGGCGAAGGAAATTCTGCAGGGTTTCGGTGTTCCAGTGCCACGCGGCGGCTTGGCCTACTCACCCGAACAGGCCGGGTACCGCGCCCGTGAACTCGGTGGAGACCGCTGGGTCGTCAAGGCTCAGATCCACTCCGGTGGGCGTGGCGAGGCAGGCGGGGTCAAGCTCTGCCGCTCGGAGGAGGAAGTCCGCGAGTTCGCCGGATCGCTCTTTGGTCGCCAGCTTGTCACCAAGCAGACCGATGCCAATGGCAAGGGCGTCTATCGCGTCTATGTCGAGGAAGCCTCCGACATTGCGCAGGAACTCTATCTCGGCTTCGTGCTCGACCGGAAGTCCGAGCGCATCATGATCGTTGCGTCCGGCCATGGCGGGATGGAGATCGAGGATCTGGCCGAAGAAGATCCAGAAAGCCTTGTCCGCATGGTGGTCGACCCCGCAGTAGGCCTCGCCGAATTCCAGGCACGTGAGCTGGCGTTCGAACTCGGCCTGACAGGCAAACAGATCGCCCAGATGGCCGAGACGCTGCGCGCCTGCTACCGCGCTTATCGCGATCTCGACGCGACCATGGTCGAGATCAACCCGCTGGTCATCACCGGCGCGGGCGATCTGGTGGCACTGGACGCCAAGATGTCGTTTGACACGAACGCACTCTTCCGTCGCCCGCAGATCACCGAACTGCGCGACCGCAGCCAGGAAGATCCGCGCGAGTCGAACGCCGCCGACAAGGGCCTCGCCTATGTTGGCCTCGACGGCGATATCGGCTGCATCATCAACGGTGCAGGCCTCGCCATGGCCTCCATGGACATGATCAAGCTGGCCGGCGGAGAGCCCGCCAACTTCCTCGACATCGGCGGCGGCGCTTCGCCCGAACGGGTCTGCGAGGCCTTCCGTACCGTGCTGACCGACGGCAATGTCTCCGTCATCCTCGTGAACATCTTCGCGGGCATAAACCGCTGCGACTGGATCGCCGAGGGCGTGGTGCAGGCCTACAAGACCGAGAAGCTGACCATCCCGGTCGTCGTCCGCCTGTCCGGCACCAATGTCGAGGAGGGCCGCAAGATCATCGCCGAATCTGGCCTGCCTCTCATCACCGCCGATACCCTGGAAGACGCGGCCAACAAGGCCGTCGCCGCACGGCCCCAACTGGCCGCCGCCTGAGGAGAACCGAAATGGCTATCATCATCGACGAGAACACCCCCGTCATCGTCCAGGGCATGTCCGGCCGCATCGGTCAGTTCCACGCCATGGAGATGATCGAGGAAGGCACCAACGTGGTGGGCGGCGTGACCCCGGGCAAGGGTGGGACGACCGTCTTGAACCGCCCGGTCTTCAACACCGTACGCGAGGCGGTCGAGGCGACCGGCGCCGAGGCATCGCTCGTGTTCGTGCCGCCGCCCTTCGCCGCCGACGCCATCATGGAAGCCGCCGATGCGGGGATCAAAACCGCCGTCTGCGTGACCGATGGCATCCCGGCTCAGGACATGATGCGTGTCAAACGCTTCCTCCGCCGCTATCCGATCGAGCGCAAGATGCGTCTGATTGGCCCGAACTGCGCGGGCGTGATCTCGCCGGGCAAGGCATTCATGGGAATCATGCCGCCGCATATCTACATGCCGGGCACGGTCGGCATTGTCGGCCGCTCTGGCACACTAGGCTACGAGGCCGCCAGCCAGATGAAGGCGCTCGGCATCGGTGTGTCGACATCCGTGGGCATCGGCGGCGACCCAATCAACGGATCGTCCTTCCGTGACATCCTGGCAATGTTTGAGGCCGACATGCAGACCGAGGCCGTCATCATGATCGGCGAGATCGGCGGACCGCAGGAAGCCGAGGCCGCGGCCTTTGTCGCCAAGAACATGTCCAAGCCGGTGGTCGCCTATGTCGCCGGGCTGTCCGCGCCCAAGGGCCGCAAGATGGGCCATGCGGGCGCGATCATCTCAGCATTCGGCGAAAGCGCGCAGGAGAAGGTCGAGATCCTCTCCGCCGCGGGCATCACCGTCGCTCCGAACCCGTCGGCCATGGGCGCGACCGTGGCCTCCGTGATCGGCACGAAGATCGCAGCGTAAGGACCCGGGCGCCCCTCACGCCCGATGATCCTTCCATTGTGTACCCCGGCTCTCCCGCCGGGGGTCCCTGGTGCCCCGCAGCTTCATCCCTGCGGGGTGCTTTAATGTTTGGCCGCCTGCGGCGGCTTCGGTGCATCACGTTGCGGCAAGCGCGACTTTGGATGCACCCTACGCGGCACGGCCCACCACGCGTCGTGTAGGGTGCATCCGTGATGCACCTGCGCCCGTAGGGCCAATCAGCCGCGCGGCAGCAGGTTCTCAGGATCGTAGGCCGCCTGTTCCTGCACGCTGGCGCGACGCCGCTCGCCCATCACGATCACATCCAGATCCGAATCGGCGTTGCCATAGGCAGGATCCACATAGGCAAAGGCCAGCAGCTTGCTCACCCGGTGCCCCCAGGCGATCGAACTGACAGTCCCGACCTGGTGCCCGTTCGACATGACCACCTCACCGCCGTTGCCGTCCGAGACGCCATCCGCCTCGACCTCCAGATACCGGCACACCCAAGGCAGCGGCTGCTGCACCGAGCGCTCGGTCGCGGCCTTGCCGACGAACTCCTTGTCCATCTTCACGAACCGCATCACGTCGGCCTCGGGCAGCGTCACCTCGTTGGTCAGCTCCCCCGCACCCTTGAACATCTTCTCCATGCGCATGGAGTTCATGGCGAAGGACCCGTAGTCCGTCAGACCAAGCGGCGCACCCGCCTCCCACAGCGCCTCATAGACCTTCTCGATATGCGCCATGGGACCGTGGAACTCCCAGCCCAACTCCCCCGTATAGGACATGCGGATCGCCGTGACCGGCATCCCCGCAACTTCGATGTCGCGGGCCCGTAACCAGCGAAAACCGCCATTGGACAGGTCCGCATCCGTGCACGCCGCCAGGATCTCCCGCGCCCGAGGTCCCTGCAACGCCAACGCGCCGTAATCGGACGAGACATTGTAGATGTCCATTTGCTCGCCGTCCTCACGGCCGAAGGTCAGCAGATCCACAAGCCGTTGCTCGTAGAACGCGGCACAGGTGAGGTAGAACCAGTTCTCCCCCAGCTTGACCACAGTTGCCTCGACGTCGATCCGCCCGCGCCGGTTCAGCAGATGGGTCAGCGAGACGCCGCCCTCGGTCTTGGGCATCCGGTTTGCGCAGAGCCGTTCCAGCACAGTGGTCGCATCCGCACCCGCCACCTCGACCTTGGCGAAGGACGAGATGTCCATGATCCCCGCCGCAGTCCGCACGGCCTCGCATTCCCGCGCGACCTCGGCATGTTCCGCGGTGCGGCGGAACCCGTAGTGATCTCGCTGCTCGATCCCGGTCGCAAAGAAGCGGGGACGTTCCCAGCCATAGACTTCCTCGTGCACCGCCCCCTTGGCCTTCAATCTCTCGTAGAACGGTGACGTCTTCACCGGCCGCGCATCGGTGCGGTTGAAATGCGGGAAGGGGATCTCGTGGCGCAGCAGGTAGTCCTCGCGCGCCTTGGTCTTCTGGTAGGCCGCGTCCGCGTAAGGTCCGAACCGGCGCGGGTCAAACTCGCGCATCGAGACGTCCGCCGCACCGTGCACCATCCAGCGGGCCAGTTCGCGGGTCAGCCCCGGCCCCCAGCCGATCCCAATCTGACAGCCACAGTTGAGCCAGTAATTGCGTAGTCCCGGCGCGGGCCCAAGCAGCGGGTTGCCATCCGGCGGGTGGCTGATCGCGCCATGGACCTCGCGCTTGATCCCAAGCTCCGACAGGATCGGCATCCGGTCCATGGCGTTCTCGAGCCACGGCATGATCCGGTCATAGTCGGCCTCGAACAGCTCGTTCTCGGCTTCCCAGGGGCAATGCTCCTCCCAGACCGTGTTGGGGTTCGCCTTTTCGTAGATGCCGATCAGGCCGGACTTCTGCTCCATGCGGATGTAGCCGGAGACCAGCTTGTCATCGCGGACCACGGGCAGTTCGGCGTCCAGCCCCTGGAACTCCGGCACGGTGTCCGTCACGAGGTAGTGGTGGGTCATGGAGGTCGTCGGAATCTCCAAACCCGCCCAGTGCCCCATTTGGCGAGCATAGGTGCCGCCCGCGTTGACCACGTGCTCGCAGCGGATCTGGCCCTGCTCGGTCTCGACGATCCACTCGCCATTCGCGGACTGGGTTGTGTTGGTCGCCCGGCAGCGGCGGATGATCTTCGCGCCCAATTGCCGCGCCCCCGCCGCCAGCGCCATGGCCGCGCCCGAAGGATCAACATGGCCATCGTCAGGCGTGTGCAGCGCCGCCTGCACGCCATCGAGATTGTAGAAGGGATGGAGCGCACGGATCTCATCGGGCCCGACGATCTCCATTGGGAAGCCCAGCCCGCGCCCGACCGAGATGGTCTGCTTCAGCCAGTCGACCTCGTCGTCGTCATAAGCCAGCCGAAGGGAACCACAGCCATGCCAGGTAACGGATTGGCCCGTCTCCTCCTCCAACACGCGTGAATAGAGGTCGATATTGTAGCCGACGCAGCGGCCCAAAGCGTGGGACGAGGTCGAATGCGTGATCTGCCCCGCTGCATGCCAGGTCGACCCGCTGGTCAGCTCGGCCTTCTCCAGCAGCACCACATCCGTCCAGCCCTCGTGTGCCAGGTGATAGGCCAGCCCGCAGCCCATCACCCCGCCACCGATTATCACCACGCGCGCGTGTTCGGGGACCATCTTGCCTTGTCCTTCAAAGATGCCGGGCTGAACCCCGGCCTACGCTTACGACATGCCGTGTCGCTAACGGGTTAGACCGGCTGGTCGAACGTATGTACCTAATCACATCATGAAAGGAACATCTGTACCAGAACCGACAAATGCTGTCGCGAGCGCCAATGTCGCCGATGCGCAGGCAAGGTTGGCCGAGGCACTGCCCGCGCTGACGCCCGAACTGCGCAAGGCGGCGGTCTGGGTGTTGGAGAACCCATCCGCGATCTCGATCTCCTCGGTCCGTCAGATTGCCGAGGAGGCAGGCGTCAAGCCCAACACCCTGGTCCGCATGGCGCGCGCCGCCGGCTTCGACGGGTTCGACGACCTGCGCCGGCCCTATCGCGAGGATGTCCTGACCAGCGCCAGCTTCCCCGATCGGGCGCGCTGGTTGCAGGAGCTGGGGCGCGGTGGGGCTCTGGATGGTCTTTACGCGCGCATGGCTGCGGCCGCCCTGTCCACGGTCGAGGATCTCTACGCCGCCAACGCGCCCAAGGATCTGAAAGCCGCCGCCGACGATATCGTGGCTGCCCGCCGGACCTATGTGCTTGGGGTCGGGGTTTCGAACCCGCCCGCGCGGAACTTTTCCTATCTGGCGGGCATGGCGCTGGACGGGATCATGGCTATCCCGCAGGCAGGATCGCTGCCCGCGGACGACCTCGGCCGGGCCAACCATCGCGACATCCTCCTGGCCATGACCTTCAAGCCCTATCGCCGCGAAGTAATCGAGGCGGTCGAGACCGCCCATTCCCAGGGCGTGCGGATCATCGGCGTCTCGGACAGCCCAGCCTCGCCGATCCTGACCAACGCCGCGCACCGGTTCATCGTGCCTACCGAAACCCCGCAGGCGTTCACATCGACCGTCGCTTTGAACGCATTCCTCGAAACCCTCATGGCTTTTGTCATCGCCGATGCCGATGGCGACGCCCTGGCGAACATCGAGGCGTTCCACACCCGCCGCCACGCGCTTGGCATCTATTGGGAGGAGCCATGACCGACCAACGCCCCGTGCAGCCGGTCAGATCGCTTGAAGCGCGATACTATACTGACCCAGCCATCTATGCCGAGGAGACGCGGGGCCTGTTTGCACGAACCTGGCAGTACGCGTGCCATGTCTCCGAGATCCCGAACCCCGGCGACTATTTTGCGTTCAGCCTCGCGGGCGAGGACCTCTTTGCCGTGCGCGGTCGCGATGGCGTGGTCCGGGCGTTCTACAATGTCTGCCAACACCGGGCGCATCAACTGGTCCAGGGGACCGGCACCGCGAAACTGATCGTCTGCCCCTACCATGCCTGGACCTACGATCTGACCGGCGGCCTGCGTGGCGGGCCCAACACCCGCGCAGTGGAGGGCTTCGACCGGTCCGAGATCTGCCTGACCTCCGTGCGGATCGAGGAGTTCTGCGGCTTCCTCTTCGCCAATCTCGACCCCGACGCCGCGCCCATGGACGAGTGGTACCCGGGCGTGCGCAAGGAACTGGCCGCATGGGTGCCCGGGATCGAGGCGCTGGCGCCGCTGGAATGGGTCGAGATCCCGGAGCACTGCAACTGGAAGGTCTCGGTAGAGAACTATTCCGAGTGCTACCACTGCTCGCTGAACCACCCGACTTTCGCGACCGGCGTGGTCAAGCCCGAGACCTATGACATTCAGCCCGAAGCCGGGCATTGCCTGCGCCACACGACCGAGTGCCAGAACCTCGACAGCATGACCTATCCGGTGGACCCGGATGCGAACGAGTACGCTGCGCACTACTCGTCGTGGTTCCTCTGGCCCATGTTCTCGTTCCAGGTCTATCCCGGCAACGTGCTGAACACCTATCTGTGGCGCGCGACAGGGCCGGAGAGCGTGACGGTCTGGCGCGGCTGGTACACGGAAGGCGGCGTGGATTCCGAGGTGATCCGCAGGCTGGCCGTGCAGGATCGTGCGACCACTGTCGAGGAGGATATCCGGCTGGTCGAATCTGTGCAGAAGGGCTTGCGGTCGCGCGGCTACCGGCCCGGGCCGCTGGTGGTGGATCCTTGCGGCGGGGTGATGTCGGAACATTCGATCCAGACACTGCAACAGTGGATGCGGGACGCCGTGGATGGCTGAGAGAGACAACGGTGCATCAGCGCGCGCACGCCCGCGCCAGGATGCACCCTACGCGGCGCGTGTGGCAGACGGTTCGGTGGTGGAGGGCCTCGTCCGCGAGCTCTACGCTCGGCTATGGGAAGCTGGCGACCGGGCGGCACCGGACGGGATCCTCCACCCCGAGTTGGTTTTCCGTGGTTCTGTCGGCATGGAGAGGCGCGGGATCAACGGGTTCTGGGATTACCTGAGCCTCGTTCGCACCGCTTTGGACGACTATCGCTGCGACATCCTGAGCCTCATCGCAGACGGCCCCCATGCCGCCGCCAAGATGTACTTCCACGGCGTGCATCGTGGGAAGTTCCTCGGCATCGCACCTTCGGGCAGACATATCGGCTGGCACGGTGCCGCGTTCTTCGAGGTCCGCGACGGTCTGCTAGCCGACATCTGGGTCCTCGGCGACGTCGACGGCCTGCGCGCGGCAATGAAG
>JBCDID010000037.1:0-14797 GCA_038749355.1 Pseudomonadota bacterium
CACCGGGCAGACCATCAACTACAATCTCTCCGGTCTTGAATACGATCTCCCCGATGGCCTGGGCGTATTCACCCTCCGCATCACCTCAGACATTTCGGCGCACAGCGAGAGCATCAAGCTCGACAACGTCAAGATCACGGCCAAGTGCCCGCCCAAGATCGAGATCGATGCGGCGGATGACAGCATCCGGGTGCTCGAGAGCGAAACCGAAGGCGACCTGGAGACGTTGGAGAGCGGCGACGACTCGATCCTCGACAACGATACCGAGAATGGCGCGCCTTATGAAGGCGACGTGGTCACCGTGAACGGCACGGCGGCCAATGTCGGCGAATTCGTGGAACTCGCAGGCGGCGGGCGCGTGAAGATCAACGCCGACGGCACAGTGGACTTCGACGCCGATGGCGATTTCGACGCACTGAACGCGGGCGAAAGCGCGGTCGTGACCGTGAACTACACCATCGGCAGCGAGAGCTCGATCCCGACCAAGACCAACCTCTTGTTCGTCGTGGACGAATCCGGCTCGACCCTGTCCAACGGGCTGCCGGAAGGCGTCTTTGTCGGCACGGGCGTAGGTGACCAGAACGGCGACGGCCGGTCGGACACCCCGCTTGATGCGGAAATCGCGGCCGTGAAGGCGGCGGTTGCCGATCTGCTGGCCAGCGGCGTGGATCCCTCCAGCGTCAAAGTCGGTCTCGTCTCGTTCAACACGAACGCCGTGATCCGCGGTACCTTCGCGCTGGACGACCCTGCGCTGATCACCGCGCTGGAGAACATCCGTGGTGATGTGAACGGCTGGACGGACTATGATGACGCGCTGGACAAGTCCATCGATTGGTTCAACAGCCGCCCTGCAGACGGGGCCGAGAACCGGATCGTGTTCCTGTCCGACGGTGTGCCGCGCGTGCCCAACGGGACCATTCAGGACAACTCGGTCTATGGCCCTGAAGTTGCGACCCTGACGGCGTCAGGCGGCATCAACGCGGACATCGAAGCCATCGGCGTCGGCGGCAATGCGGAACTGGGCTTCCTGAACGATCTCGACAACACGGGTGGTGCCGAGCGTGTGACGGATGCGGCCACGCTGATGACAATGGTCAGCGATGCGGCGCAGATTGTGGGCGCCTCGGACCAGGCCACCGTCACCATCACGGTGCTTGGCGAGAACGACCCCCTGCCCGTGCTGGACGCCGTGGACGACTTCATCAAGGTCGGTGAGAACGAGGGCCAGAACGAGGTCGGACAAGAAGACATCTTCGACAGCTTCACGGACACTACTGCCGAGGACTCGATCCTGGACAATGACACTGAAGATGGTGCGCCTTACGCCGGCGATGTCATCGAGGTGGACGGCGACGCGGCCAATGTCGGTGCCTTCGTGCAATTGGCGGAAGGCGGACGGATCCGCATCAACGCCGATGGTACCGTGGACTTCGATACGGACGGCGATCGAGATGGCGTCAGCGACTTTGAGGCGCTCGGCAACGGCGAAACCCAGATTGTCACGGTCGACTATACCATTGCCTCCGAAAGCTCGACCACTACGCTTGCCGAGCGCACCATCACCTTCGACGATCTGGCAACCCGGACTGACATCTCCAATGCCATCGACGGTGTGACCATCACGGCGACACGCCGCGACGATCTCGGTCAGTCCAATCCGGACAACGCCGCACGGATCTACGACACGCGGGTTTCTGGCCAAGACAACGACCTCCAGGCTTCGGCCTCGGGCCCGCTGTCCAAGGTGTTGATCATCCAGGAAGACAACGGCTCGGACACCCGGCCGGATGACAACTTCAATGGCGGCACCGTGCGGTTTGACTTTGATGCGCCCCAGATCGTGCACAGCGTCGACCTGATCGATACCGAGGAGCGGGACGGCACCCGTCCGGCCATCGTCTTCACCTTCGCGGACGGCGGGACACAAAGGGTCGATGCCGCGGTGACCGGCGACACGGAAGCCACGACCCAGATCTTCAATAATGGTGCTGGGTTTGCCAACGTCATCTCGATGGAGTTCGAGTTCATCGGGTCTGCCGGGATCGACAATCTCGTCATCGCTGAGGAGACCACCACCGGGATTTCGCTGACCGACATCGCGACCGTGAACGTCTCGATCATGGGTGAGAACGTCCTCGTGGACGGGGATGAAGCCACACGCGTTGACGAGGATGCGGGCGCGGTCACACTGACCAACGTGCTGGAGAACACCGACGACCCCGAAACGGGGGCGCCTTCGGTGCTTTCCGTGGCAGGCAGCGTTGCTAATCTTGGTGCCACGATCGCAGGCAGCAATGGCGGCGTGTTCACCATCGACGCCCAAGGCAACGCAAGCTTCAACACGAACGGAGAATTCGACGATCTGGCCACGGGTCAGTCGGCTGTCACGACGGTCACCTACACCGTGACCGATGCGACGGGCGACACCGACGTATCGAACTACACGGTCATTGTCGACGGCAAGGACGAGTTTAAATCGCTGGAAGGCACAATCACCACCGGCGGGCCGGGAAATCAGTCCCTGAGCTTCGTCATAGACCACTCGTTCAATATGTTCCGCCGGCAAGCCTCAGAGAGCACCAGCGACCCGAACGGAGACAACTCGAACCGTGTGATCGACGCGGTGCTTGATCAGATCATCGATAAGGTCTCTGTATTGGACGCAGCGCAGCAAGTGCACTTCGCCCTGACCGGAGACGACTCACTGGTGGGCTCGGTGAACACGACAGCAGGCGCGCTGCTGGAGGCAAAGAGCAATGGCACGCTTGCCACGATCTTCAACCAAGGCTTCGCACAGCCGGACGGAGCCGAAGTCCCGGACAACCTGACCACTTCCGTCGACTTCAACTTCGGCCTGAAGTCCGCGCGCGACTTCCTCACCACGCCCTCCTTTGGCTTTGGTGCAAACGGCGCCACTGAGGACGAGATCGTGATCATCACAGCGTCGGATGGCACAGTTGGCATCGACCTGGTCACCGGTGACCCGATCCCGCCAACTTCTCTTGACGAGATAGTCGCGGAGCTGACGGACTCCGACGGGATCAACGCCACGATCGATGTGGTGCTCATCAATTCCGGCCTGGACGGCGAAACGATCACCGAAGAGAGCTTCCTGAACTCTACGCTTGACCCGGACGACACATTCGACCCGCTTCTGCTGATCGACATCGACAGCGACGGGGAGGTCCGGAACGTCGGTGACGCCGATGACTATGGGCTCGACGATGTCGTGGCAAACACCTCGACGCGCAGTGCGGGCGAGGTCGTCAGCATCACATTTGGTGGTCAAACCTTCTCGGTTGTTGACGGGGATCTGGCAGACACAAACGCCGATCCGGACATCTTCGAGTTTGTGCTTGCTGATCTGGACGCCGACCCGTCTGGCGGGATCATTGTCGGCGTCAGCACAGACTCTGTACCGGAGACCGTCGAGCGGACCGAGACGGTGTTCCCGGCGGTCGACCCCGACAATCCGGATGCCTTCAACTTCACGCTGATGGTGGACCCGGATCCGCTGGTCGGCGGCGCCTGATCCAGACTTCCGGCGAAACACAACGGGCGGGCTCCAGGGCCCGCCCTTTTCCGTTGAACGATGCGGAAGCTCAGGCCGGTGGCTGGACGATTGGCGCCTTGGCCTCCGGCGGCAGGGGCGACTCGTAGGGCACACGGGCGCGTTTCGCGTCATGTTCCGCCTGCGCGGCCGCAAGCAACTCAGGCTGCGCGATCAGCCGGACCGCCGTGGCCGCCATGATCTTCGCCGCATAGATCATACCCTTGTGCGCAGCGGGCGCCTTGCCCTGCGCGACCGTCTGCCAGGTATGGAACGGCGTGCCGATGGCACAGGTGGCAACGCGCGCCTGCACCGTCGGCACGGCCCAGCTTACATCGCCCACATCCGTGGAGCCTTCACCGCCTTCGGACTTGCGGTCCAGCGGTGCCACGAAATCGCAGAGCGGCATGTCCGGATCCGGCACCATGCCAATCCTGCGGAAGGTGGCATCGATGTCTTCCTCGGTCAGCGTCTTCTGGATTTCGCGGGCGAAGACCCGGTCGGGCTCGTCAAAGAGGACGGGGCCCAGCCGGTCCATCTCGCCCTGCATCGCCTCTTCCAACGGACGGTTGCCCATCAGGTTGGCAACGCCCGTGTAGACGCGGGATTCGACCCGGGTTTCGGTCATCAAAGCGGCACCCTCGGCGATCTTCTTCACCCGCGCAATCAGGGCCCGAAGCCCCGGCAGATCGCGCGCCCGCACCAGTTGGCGGACGGTGGCCTTGGCCTGCACGACGTTCGGCGCGACGCCGCCCGCATCAAGGTACGCATAATGCACCCGGGCATCGTCCGGCATGTGCTCGCGCATGTAGTTGACGCCGACATTCATCAGCTCGACCGCGTCCAGCGCCGAGCGGCCCAGTTCCGGCGCTCCCGCTGCGTGTGCAGCCTTGCCATGGAACGTGAAGTCGATGCGGGTGTTGGCAAGCGAGTTCGCCTCGTTCACTCCCGTAAACGTCGCTGGATGCCACGAGATCGCGGCCGCCACGTCATCGAACAACCCCGCGCGGACCATGAAGGCCTTGGCCGCACCGCCTTCCTCTGCCGGGCAACCATAGTACCGCACGCGGGCCTTAATGCCCTGCTCGCCCAGCCAGTCCTTGACGCCGGTCGCCGCCAGCAGCGCCGCGGCCCCCAGCAGGTTGTGGCCGCAGCCATGGCCATGCCCGCCGTCTTCCAACGGCGTGTGCTCGGTCGCACCGGGCGCCTGGCTCAGCCCCGGCAACGCATCGAACTCGCCGAGTATCGCAATGACGGGGCCTTCATCGCCCGCCTCACCGACAACCGCCGTGGGCAGCCCGGCCGCGTTGGTCGTGACGCGGAAGCCCTCCGCCTCCAGCGCCTCACGATGCGCTTCGACGGACCGAAACTCGGTATAGAGCGTCTCTGGTGTATCAAACACGCGGTCGGCGAGCGCGCTAGCCATCGGGGCATGTTGATCGACATGGTCCCAAATCGGGTCTGCGTTCTGCATATCTGTCTCCTCAAACTGGCGGTGTCGCCAGATTCATGGACATGAATTTGCAAATTCCTCTCTGAGGAATTTGACGTCGGTGGCAAGTCAGGTGCCCCTGATCTGGCTCATGGTTCGTTTCGGCGTGATGGCCTCGGGATCAATCATCAACTCCAGCACGGCCCCGGTCGCGCTGTCCATCGCCCGCTGGAAGGCCGGGCCGAACTCCTCGGTCTTCTCGATGCGTTCCGAGTGGTAGCCAAAGCTCTTGCCCAGCATCACGAAGTCCGGATTGGTGATCGAGGTCCCCGCAGTGCGGTGCGGATACTCCCGCTCTTGATGCATGCGGATCGTGCCGTACATACCGTTGTTCAATATCAGAACGATCGGTTGGCAACCTGATTGTAGCGCTGCACCCAACTCCATCCCGGTCATCTGGAAATCGCCGTCACCGGCAAAGCAAACAACCGTGCGATCCCGATGCTCAGCCTTTGCCGCCACAGCCGCCGGGACACCAGCCCCCATCGCCCCGGACTGCGGCCCCAACAGCCGCTGGTTCGGGCCATACTGGAACATCTTCGACGGCCAGATAGCAAAGTTCCCCGCTCCATTGGTGAGGATCGCGTCTTCGGGCAGCACTTCCTGTAGGTGCCGCACAACAGCACCCATATCGACCGTGCCGGGCTGCTCTGGCACTTGCAGGAACGAGAGATACCCAGCCCGGCCCTTTGCGGTCCATTCAGCCCGCGCATCGGAGGCAGGCAGGAAGGTCATCGAGATTGCATCAAGGAAGCTTTCGGGATGCGCATGGATCGGCAGCACCGGCTGATAGACCTTGCCAATCTCTCGGTCGGACACGTGGACATGGATGATCTTCTGCCTCGGGTCCGGGGCCTCGAAAAGCGCATAGCCATCTGTCGTCGCCTCGCCAAAGCGCGGGCCGAGGGCGAGGATCACGTCGGCCTCGCCAAGGAGCTCCTTCATGTGCGGTGACATGCCCACGCCCGCATCGCCCACGTAAGACGCTGAGTGATTGTCCATCAGGTCATTGTAACGGAAGACGCAGGCAACCGGCAGGGACGCACGCTCGGCAAAGGCTTTTAGCAGTTCACGCCCACGGTCGGTCCAGCCACCGCCGCCTGCGAGAACGAGAGGCCGCTCGGCAGCTGCGACCATCGCCATCGCCTCATCTACCTCCGCCTGGGCCGGCGAGGGGCGTGAGACCCTGATCTGTGCGCCCGCTACGGCGTCCGAAGCCGCCGACAACATGTCCTCTGGCAGCGCGACAACAACCGGACCCGGACGTCCGGAGAGCGCGACAGAGAACGCACGGGAGACGATCTCAGGCAAGCGCGCGGGGTCGTCAATCTCGGTGGCCCACTTGGCGATGGGACTGAAGAAGGCGCGATAGTCGACCTCCTGAAACGCTTCACGGTCGCGCATCCACGTGGCAATTTGGCCAACAAAGAGGATCATCGGCGACGAGTCCTGCATGGCCGTGTGGACCCCGATGGACGCATTGGTCGCCCCCGGCCCACGCGTGACCATGGCAATCCCGGGCTCTCCGGTCAGCTTGCCATGCGCCTCGGCCATGAAGGCAGCACCACCCTCGTGGCGGGTCAGAACCAGCTCGATATCGTTGGCATCATGCATGCCGTCGAGCGCCGCCAGATAGCTCTCGCCCGGCACAGCAAAGACCCGGCGAACCCCCTGCGCCCGCAAGCAATCGACCAGTACAGCTCCGGCATGGCGTGTCATTGCAGCTCTCCCTGTTGCCTGCTCATCAGTACGCGGGAGCGCGCGGGGATCAACCCTCGGTGGCTGCCTCGTGGGCGAGGCTGGCGCCATAGCCCGCGAAGATCACGGCAGTGATGCGCAGGATCGGACGGCGGGCACCAGCGTAGGCACGAACAAAGGGCCCGGTCGAGCCAACAGCGGCGACCAGCGAGTACCAAAGCGTCGAGATGGTGCAGACCATCAACACGGCCATCAGCGACACAGCGGTGGAGGCATCAACAGGGAGCGCGACCGCGAAGAGAGAGGCGGCAAACGCCGCCGTCTTCGGATTAGCAAGATTCGTGGCGAGCCCGAACAGGAATGCTTTGGACGTCTGGAGCTCGGTCCGAGCGCTCGTTGCAGCGGCCGCCGCCCGCCAAAGCCCGACGCCGACCCATATTAGATACGCCGCCCCGGCCAGCTTGATCGCGATAGCGGCAGCAGGCAGAGCCGCGAACAAGGCTTTCAGCCCGAAGAAGCCCGCCAGCGCCCATACTGTCGTGCCCACAACGATCCCCATAGCGCAGGCCCAGGCCCCACGCCGCCCCTGTCCCGCCGCCACGTGCATGACCGCGAAGAAGTTCGGGCCGGGCATCATGGCAGCCAGCAGCCAGAGCGCGCCAAGGGCGAGGAAGGACTCAACCACGGCTCAACCAACGGGAAAGAAACCCGCGCTGCCGAACATTGGGTTCAGTTTGCGACCTCCTTCCATCCGCTCCGTAAACCTCGTCGTCGTCGCCGAGCACGCGGGCGTCCAACGCCATGGCAATGGCATGCATCCGCGTAATCACCTGCCCACTCGGGTTCGTGGATGAAGTGTTTCCTTCGGACCAGAAAAGCGGGCAGATCTCACCGCTCGGCAACTGCAACAACACATCGCCAGGCAAAGAGCTGTCGAAGAGCACAGTCCCGTCCGCTGCACGAACAGGTGGGAACATGATATCGGGCTGTGTAAGGGCAAAGGTTTCCCACTCCTCAAGCGAGATGCCGTCCCCGTCATCCGCCCAAGAGGCGCGCCTAGTGATGTGGATGTCATAGCCCACCGTTCCCGCCTCAGTTGGCTGCTGCCAGCATCGCGTCCACGTCCTCTCCGGTGGCCGCCATTGCAGACAGGTCGCCTTCGTCCAACATGGCGCGCGCTGCGTCGATCAGCGCCTTCTGGGTGCGCCGCGCAAGCGCACCACCGACCGAGAGCCGGGCCACACCCATCTCTGCCCACCGGGCACGCGGAACCCCGGCCACACGTCCGGCAGCAAGCACGTTCACCGGCGTCTCCGTAGCCGAGACCATACGTTCCAGATCCGGCTCCTTCAGACCCGGCGCATAGAGCAAGTCAGCCCCCGCCGCATCGAAGGCCGCGATCCGGCGCAGCGCCTCGTCGGCATCGTAGGCCCGGTTCAGCCAGCCATCAGCGCGGGCACAGAAGACAAAAGGTCCGCCCAGAGCTCGCGCGGCGGCGACGCCCGCCTTGATCCGTTCGACCGCTAGATCGAACTCGTAGGCGCCTGCCTCCGGCAAAGTCGCATCCTCAATGCAGATCCCGGATAGGCCAATCTCGGCCGCCATCCGAACGGTTTCGGCCACGACCTCCGGCGCATCGCCAAACCCATTCTCGAAATCGCCCGACACCGGCAGAGGGGTGGCCGCCACAATATCCTGAGCATGGGCCAGTGCCTCGTCCCGCGACACCGTCCCCTGATCGGCTCGCCCCAGTGTGAAGGCATGGCCCGAGGACGTGGTCGCCAACGCCTTCGCCCCCAGTGCCGCCAACACACGCGCAGACCCCACATCCCACGGATTCGGGATCACGAAGGCAGCACCCTTCACATGCATTGCTTTGAACACTGCGTGCCGGTCGGTCATGGCTTCCTCCTCTGGTCACGGAGGATCATGGGCCACGCCAGCATGCCCGCCAAATCACTTTGCGTGACTGGGCGGGTGAGGAGACGTGATCACGCCTCCCCCTCATCTTGCTGAAAATACCTCGGGGGGTCCGGCGTTTCGGGATCACAGAAACACAGGCACATCGGTTTTCGCGTTCGAGCGAAGCGAGAGGCAGCGAACAATCGATTCCAATCATCCCGATAACGCCGTTGGGCAGAGCCCCCAACTCGGCCCGTAGGGCCAAGCGAGCTCAGACCTTCACACGCTCCGACTTGGGATCATACATAGGCCGCATGGATGCCTCGGCGGGAACACGGACGCCGGCCACCTCGATCTCGAAGGACGATGCCACCACATCCGCTGGTTTCTCACCCTTGGAGGGCACATACCCCATCCCGATCGCGGCGCCCAGATGGTGCCCGTAGTTGCCAGAAGACAGATACCCCACCATCTCGCCATCGCGCAGGATCGGTTCATTGTGGTAAAGCAGCGGCTCTGGATCTTTCAGCTTGAACTGCACCATGCGGGTCGCAAGCCCCTCGTCGCGCTTGCGCGCCACAGCATCGGCCCCGATGAAGTCGTTCTTGGTCTTGGAGACCGCAAAGCCCAACCCTGCCTCCAACACATGGTCCTCGTCGGTGATGTCGTGGCCGTAGTGGCGGAAGGCCTTCTCGATCCGGCAGGTATCCATGGTGTGCATGCCGACAAGCTTCAGCCCGTGGTCCTGCCCGGCTTCCCAAAGCGTCTCGAACACGTGGGCAGCCTGATCGGTCGAGGCATAGATCTCCCAGCCGAGCTCGCCCACATAGGTCACTCGGTGGGCGCGCGCGATGCCGAGACCAATCTCGATCTCGTGCGCCCAGCCGAATGGGTGGTTGTCATTCGTCCAGTCATGCGGGCTGACCGAGGCCAGGAGATCCCGCGCCTTCGGCCCCATCACGGCCAGCACGCCCTCGCCCGCAGTCACATCCGTGAACACAACCCGTGCGTCACCGGCATGGCGCTTCAACCAGCCCATGTCGCGCACGGCTGTGGCAGCCGGGGTCACGATCAGGTAGGCGTCCTCGGCCAACCGAGTGACGGTCACGTCCGCCTCGATCCCACCTTTCTGGTTGAGGAACTGGGTGTAGACGATCTTGCCCACGGGCACCGACATATCGCCCCCGCAGATCCGGTTGAGCGTGGCCTCGACGTCCGGGCCCTCGGCGCGGATCTTGCCAAAGCTGGTCATGTCGTACATGCCGACGCCGGTGCGGATGGCGTTGTGCTCCGCAGCCCCGTTCTCCCACCAGTTCTGGCGACCCCAAGAGTACTCGTATTCCGGGGTCTGACCGTCACGGGCGAACCAGTTCGGGCGTTCCCATCCGGCGGTCTCTCCAAAGCACGCCCCACGTGCCTTCATGTGCTCGTGGAATGGCGAGCGCCTTACCCCGCGCGCGGTCACCGGCTGGCGATAGGGGAAGTGGTCGGCGTAAAGCAGGCCCAGGCTCTCCGACACGCGCTCCTTCAAATAGCGCTTGTTGCGCTGGAAGGGTTGCGCCCGGCGGATGTCCACATCCCAGAGGTCGAACGGCGCTTCGCCATCGTTGATCCACTGCGCGAGCGCCATGCCCGCGCCACCGGAGGACACGATCCCGATGGAGTTGTAGCCCGCTGCGACCCACATACCGCGCAATTCCGGGCATTCGCCAAGGTAGTAGCGGTCATCGGGTGTGAAGCTCTCGGGCCCGTTGAAGAAGGTATGGATCCCCGCCTCGCCCAGCATGGGCAGACGGTTGATCCCCATCTCGAGGATCGGCTCGAAATGATCGATATCCTCGGGGAGTTGGTCGAACTCGAAATCCTCGGGGATGCCCGCCGTGCCCCAGGGTTTGGCGACCGGTTCAAACGCCCCCAGCATCATCTTGCCCGCGTCTTCCTTGTAATAGGCGCACTCATCGGGGACGCGGAGAACCGGCAACTGCGTGAGCCCCTCAACCGGCTCGGTCACAATGTAGAAGTGCTCGCAGGCGTGGAGCGGCACGTTGGTCCCGGCCATCCGCCCGATATCGCGTGCCCACATACCACCGCAGTTGATGACGACATCGGCGTCGATCCGGCCTTCATCACCGCCTTTGGCCCATGAGACGCCGGTGACCCGGCCCCCGGCCTTATGGATGGCTGTAACCTTGACTCCTTCGTGGATCTTCGCCCCGTTCTGCCGCGCGCCCTTGGCCAGCGCCAATGCTATGTTGGCCGGGTCAGCCTGCCCGTCCGCAGGCAGGTGGACGGCAGCAACCACGTCTTCGATGTTGAGATGCGGGTACATCCCCTTGACCTCGGTCGGCGAGACCTCGTGGACCTCGACCCCGAAGGCACGGGCCAGAGAGGCCTGGCGCAGGATCTCCTCCCGCCGCGCCTCGGTAAGCGCCACGGTCAGCGATCCGTTTTGCTTCATGCCGGTGGCAACACCTGTCTCGGCCTCGAGCTTCACGTACAGATCGGCGGAGTACTTCGCGAGCCGTGTCATGTTCTGGTTCGGACGCAGCTGCCCGATCAGACCGGCCGCATGCCAGGTCGTGCCGCAAGTCAGCTGCTTGCGTTCCAGCAAGACCACATCCTCCCAACCCAGCTTGGCCAGGTGATAGGCCACGGAACAGCCTGAAACCCCGCCGCCGATGATGACGGCACGCGCCTTGGTAGGAAATGTCATTGCTTTGTCTCCTTGAAACGGGCTTCCAGGACCTGCCAGGTGTGATCGCCGGAGCCACGGACCTGCCATCCGCGATCCATGAGGTCGGTGTCGAAATGGGTGGCCAGCCAGGCCTCGGCAGCGGGGTCCGAGGTGCCATCCTCGGCCCTTATGCTCACGTCGAAGGGCGCGATCAGGGCGTCGATGTCTACCTTGCGGTCCATCTCATCGGTCGCGCGCAAGGCCAGCCTGTAGCAGCCATCCCGACGGGCCAGACCAAGGTCCATTTCCGTGACCATACCGTAGAACCCACATTCGATCGCAGCAGGCGGCTGTTCATCCAGAGCACCCGTCGCCTTGAACCGCTCCGAGAACCCATCCAGCGCGTCCAGCGCCCGACCGTTAAGGCGATCCGCGCTGATGGTCAGCCATTGAACGGTGATTGCAGGGTCCAGCAGATGCATCTCTTCGGGATCTTCTGGGATCGCGGCCTCCTGCGGGGTTGCCGCAATCATCAGGTTGAGGTCCAGCATCCCGGGGTTTTCCAGATCGCAATAGAGCGAAAACTCCGCATGGCTGACGGTCATGTCGACCTGGCCGAACTCTTCCTCCCCATAGAGGAAAGTTCCGTTGGCCGCCGTCATGCCGGGCGGAAGCCCTTCGCTCATGTCGCCGCCTCCAGCCAGGCCTGCTGCATGGCCGTGAACCGGTCCAGATAGTCCTGGCGAAGCTGGCGTTCCGTGGCGCCCACGTCGTAGGCGGGCGTGGTCAGCGGCTTGGCGGATGTGACGTCGATGACGACGAAACCAGAGCAGCGTGCCATCAGCGGCGCACCGAACAAGTCGATCCAGTGCTGGCGCAGCGCGCCCGCCCCGGGACTGTCGATTGGATGAAACCCGGCCGTCCCCCTGAACCGGGCGCCCTTGCGCGCAAATACATCGACGATGTTGACCTCGACGCGGGGATCCTGCGCGAGGTTCGCCATGGTGTTTGGCGAGCGGAGTTCCGCGAACGCGATCCGGGATGCATCCAGCGACTGGAACGTGCCCTTGGGCGAGACGTTCGGCCCCTCCGGCCCCACGGTTGCCAGATGGCCCAGACGCCATTCGTTGACAAACTCCTGGAGCGCGGTCGAGATCATTGCAGATGTCCGACCGGGCGGTGGCCTGCCTCGGTGAGGCTCCGGTGCATGGCCGCAATATGTTCCGGTCCCGTCTCGCAACATCCGCCGACGATCTGCGCGCCCTTGGCGACCCAGTCCATGGCGTGGCCGGCATAGGCGTCCGGGCCGAGATCCGTGCGCTTGCCGATCATGTCGACCGTCTCGCCGAGCACGAATGCCTTGGGGATCGGAGTGAACCCATTGGCGTAGCCGCCCGAGGCGCGGCCCGCCGCGACCAGTGTCTCCATGCCCGCCGAGATCGCCTCCGGCGGGGCGCAGTTGTAGAGCGTGGCCTCGATGGGCAGGTCTTCGACGGCGGCCAGTGCCTCGGCCACGGTCTCACCGGAGCGCAGGCGCGGGAGCGCGTCTTCGCCGAGTTCCTCGTCTAGCGTCCACGCGAGCCAGACGGGCTTGCCTGATTCGCAGGCGGCCTTGGCGGCCATGCGTCCCTCCGACGCCTTCGAGATGGTCTCGCAGATGAACACATCCACATGGTCGGTCTGAAGGGAGACGATTTCGCGATATTCCTCCAGCAGTTCCGGATCGGGCGGCAACAGTTCGGGGTGGTAGGAGCCAACCAGCGGCGGCAGGCAGCCCGCGATGGTCACGTCCTGTCCGACCGCGTCGCGGGCCCGGTTGGCAAGGTCGATGGCGATCTGCTGCAACTCGCCCAGCCGTTCGGACATCTCAAAAGCCGCAAGGCGGCTGCGATTGATCGAGTAGCTGTTGAGCGTGATGGTCTTGGCGCCTGCGCGCAGGTAGTCCTCGTGCAGGCCTTGCACGATCTCGGGTTCGTTCATCATCACCCATGCGCCCCATTGCGGGTGGGCTGGATCGGACGACCGACGCACCAGCTCCTGTCCCATCCCGCCATCTAGCAGAACCACATCCATGTCTTTCTCCCCTCAAGGGTGCATCAACCCCGTCTAAGACGGGGAAGGATGACACCCTACGCGGCGTTTCGTTTGCGCCGCGTAGGGTGCATCCATGATGCACCTTGGCTGTCTCTCGTGGCCGTCAGGCCCTCAGTCTCTCGTTCTCCGGATCCCAGAGCGGGCGGTCCTCCTCGACACGGGCGCAGCGGCGTTCGCCAAAGATCTCGATCTCCAGTTCCGTACCCGGTTCGATACAGTCCACACGGATCGTCCCCAGCGCAATGGACTTGCCGACCCGGTAGCCCCAGGCACCCGAAGTCGTCTCACCCACGACCTCATCCCCTTTCCAAATTGTCGACATGTAAGGCGCATCCGCAAAACCCGCATCGACCGTCATGGTCACGAAGCGCTTCTTCACGCCCTGCTGCTTCTGGTTCAACAAAGCCTGCTTGCCTGGGAAGTCCTGCGGCTTGTCGAGCTTGATGAACCGGTCGAGGGCACCTTCCAGCAGCGTGTAGTCTGTCGACAGATCCCCCTTCCACGCACGGTAGCCCTTTTCGATGCGCAGACTGTCGAGCGCGAACATGCCGAACGGCCTCGCCCCTGCCGCCAGTACCGCCTCGTAAATCGCGGGCATGTCGGCATTCAGCGCATGGATCTCCCAGCCCAGTTCACCCGCGAATGAAACCCGCGCCAACATCGCAGGCTTTCCCGCAACGGTCGCCTGCTGATGGCTGAGCCAGGGCAACGACAGGTCGGCATCGGTGAATCCTGCGATGACATCACGGGTCGTCGGCCCGCACACGATCAGGGTGCCGTACTCCTCGGTGTGATCGGTCAGCGTCAGCCCGGCAGGCAGCGATTTCTCCAGCAGCTCGCGGTCATGCCATTCGGCACCAGCCGCTGTGATCAGCGTAAAGTGATCCTCATCGTGGCGCATCAACGACATCTCGGTCACGATGCGACCCTTGTCGTCCGGGAAGTAGCCGAGGTTCATGCGCCCGATCTTGGGCAGACCGCCTGAGATCATGCCGCGCAGCCACTCGGCAGCCCCTTCGCCCGTCAGGTTGAACCGCGAGAACCCGGGCAGGTCCAGCACACCGCACGCATCGCGCACGGCCTCGCATTCCTCGCGCACGCGCGGCTCCCACGGACCTTCGCGGTTCCAGGTTTGCGTCGCTTCCTCGGAGGTGTCATCACCGGGTTTCGCGAACCAGAGCGCGCGCTCCCAGCCGTTGAAGGCGCCCATCTGCCCGCCGGCCTCGACCACCCGGTCATAGAGCGTGGAGGTTTTCGACGGGCGTCCGGCGGGCCAGGCATGGCGGGGGAAATGCATGGCGAATTCGTGGCCGTAGACTTCGAGCCCCTTGGCCTCGGCATAGGCGTCGTCGGCATGGGCCGTGAAGCGGCGCGGGTCGATCGCCCA
>JBCDID010000038.1:0-14777 GCA_038749355.1 Pseudomonadota bacterium
CGAGCCGGAATACCTCGCATCGGTCCGCTTCGACCGGGCCGCACTCACTGCGCCCCCGGACGCGGAAGACCCGCACATCCTCTGGCCGGAGGGCTTCGAGCTGGGCCAGGCGGGCAAACTGCTCGACACCGACGACTCACCCTGCTGGGAAGGATAACTCATGCGACCGCTCATCTTGCTCCTGTCGGGACTGATCGCCGGGCTTACCTTCGCGGCACCTGCCGACGCCGGTTCGCAATGCCCGTCCTCCAAAGCCGTCTTCGAGACCGCCGACCGCTGCCGCGCCACCTATATTGACGTGCTGACTGGCAACCGGCAGTGGATCTCGGTCAAGGAGGGCCAGCGGGTCTGCTTCGTGCCCGGCGACCAGGTCTGGGAGTGGAAGTGCCGCGGCTATACGGAAGCCAGCCGCTGCCGCCGGATCCGGTCGAAGAAGCCGCCCATCGTGAAGGTCGAGGTCCGCGACGGGGAGGTGTTCTGGTCATGCTACGAACGCTGATCCCCTGCGCCATGGCACTTGGGGTGGCGCTGACGGCCATCGGACCGGCGCACGCAAACTGTGCCGCACCGACGAAGGAGGCGCTCTACACCAGCAACCGCTCCTGCCCGGAGGAGATCCGCAAGGTCAGTTGCGGCGGCAACTCGGTGGACCTGATGGCGGACACGAGTGCCTGCTGCAAGCTGAGGCAGGCGAAATCGGTGAAGTGGCGCTGCGGCACGGACGAGGCGCTGAGGTTCGAATGCCGGGGCAAAGGCAAGAACGCGGACTTCCTCTCGGTTCGGAAAACAGCCGCAGGGGTGCGCTTCGTCTGTCTGGGTGAAAAAGTTGTCGTCGCTCCCGAACAACCACCTGCCCCACCACCGGCTGCGGGGGGTGCTGGCGGCGGGGAGTGAGATCGCCGCTTATGTGTCGATCCAACGTCGAGCCGGAGTCGGACGCGCAGGGCACCACACTCCGACGCCCCTCACCGCAAGTGGATCTTGTGGCTCCAGGTCACGCCGTCCGAAATCACGATATCCTTGAATCCCAACAGCTTGGCCAGGTCGAACCAGGTCGCGTGAAACTGGATATTGTTGTCGATGAAGAACTGAGTGGAGCGCGCGTTCGAGGTCAGCTGCGCCAGTTGCGCCCGCGCCCGGTAGAGCGTGCGGAAAATCTCGTCGTCGAGGGCGACGATGATCATGTGCTGCGCACCACCGCCCTTGGCAAAGACGGAGAATCGCGGCGTCTCGGGGGCTGCAAGCTGCGCCTTGGTGATCTCGGTGACGAAGTTCACCCGGACACCGCGATCAGCGGGCGGGGTTTCGGGAAAACTGCGCTCGAAAGTCTCCTCGGACGTGATGGCCGGATAGTAATACCCGATCCGCTTGTCATCCGCCTTCGCGGCCACGGAAACCGAAAGCCCCGCGACAACCGCCAGAACAGCCAACCACTTCATCTTGTCCCCCATCATGCCTTCCACCGACAATGACCGGAGGGCGTCAGGGGATCAACTCACATGTGGGTAGAGCCTCTGCGGCGGCACGTGAAGGCGGCACCGGTCGCCCACCTTGATGCTGCCAGTGCGCTCGACCCAGACCGTCACGCCCCGCTTGTTCACCGCCTTCTGCGGAAAGGCCCTGCCGTGCCCGGGATGCGCCTCCTCGATCTTGTCCGCCGGATAACGACACGGCGCGTTCTCCATGTCCACCGTCAGCGCCGTGTTGTTCTCAAAGATCAGCCGCGCGTTAGGGGGAACCAGCGTGAAGTCCGGGATGCCACGGACGATCATGTTGGCCCCCACCCACTCGGGCCTGATCGCCGGCACGCTCAGCCGATCCGCGACCTCGGCCAGTTCCTCCTCCGACAATACCGAGATCTGCCGGGTGTTGCGGATTTCCGTGTCCCGAGCGTATTGCTGTTTCACCCGCACGCAGGAAGGCCGCGTCAGCCCGGAATGGCAGTCGCCGTCGAAGCCTTCCCAGCCTACCGCGACCTCCGAGGCCCCGACCGAGGCGATGTCGGTCTCGCTGTCCGCCGTGGTCCCGAGCCACGTCACCTCGCCCCAGATTTCGGTTGGTTTCAAGATGGCCATCGGTGCCTCCCAATTTGCCCCGATATACACAGGGATATGGCGGATATCCTCGGATTTCGTAGTCGGATATCCAATTAACGCGGAATTAATTGACGGGCCGGACTTCAGAATTCCGGGCGGGTGTAGCCGTCCAATGCATCGACCGCCGCGATAAGGTCCGACGGGTCCGCCATGGGCGTCAGCGGCGGGCGCATCCGGCCCCAGCGGTCGTCACCTGTCCAGTGATGCATCAGCGCTTTTTGCGCCGGGATCGGACCCGCGCCCGCCACCAGTTTGCGGAAAGCCTGGACCTGCGCGTTCAGGATCTCGTCCGGAGAACCCGCCTCTATCCCTCTAATAAGTTTGGCGATGTTCGCCGGGTTCAGGTTCGCGGTCGCCGAGATGCAGCCCGCCGCTCCCAGCGCATGGCCCTCCATCAGCGTCGATTCCTGCGCCGGGTAGACAATGAGCCCATCAATGGCGAGCAGCTTCTCGGTATTGTCCCACTGCCCGGAGCTGTCCTTGATGCCGACCACGACCTCCGGAAACGCCTTATGCAGCCTAGCGGCCACCGTATCTGGTATGCCAACGCCTGCCACCTGCGGTATGTGGTAGAGGTAGATATTCAGCGTGGGCCGGTCGACCGCCTCGATCAGCCACGCGAAATAGTCGTAGAGACCGTCATCCGAGACGCCTTTGAAGTAGAATGGCGGCAGTGTCATCGCACCGGCGCACCCCATATCGACCGCATGGCGGGTCAGGCGCACCGTATCGGGAAGGCTGGTAAGTCCTGTCCCTGGAACGATTTTCTCAGGACTGACCTGCTGACACAGCCGCTCCAGCAGCCCGATCCGTTCCTCGATCCCGATGGACAGCGCCTCGCCCGTCGTCCCGAACGGCGCCAGCCCCGCGCAGCCCTGATCGATCAGCCAGACCGCATGGTCCAGCCACAGCCCCTCGGCGATGGTCAGATCGGCGTTATAGGGCGTCATGTTGGGCGCGATCACGCCTCGAATCGCTCGGGTGGGCATGGCTTCCTCCGGTGTTTCGCGGGAGAAGATCAGGCGCCCGCCCCTAAGTCTACCGTGCAATGTCCAGGAGGGCGTCCAGATCCATGTGGGTCTCGAGGTGGTCAGCCAGCGCATCCAGCGTCTGCTCAACCGCCGCTCCGTAGGCGTAGTCCGCTGAAATACCAAAACTTTTGAGCCATGCGCCCCGGAAGTCGTCCGAGGTGAAGAGGCCATGCAGATAGAGCCCCTGCACCCGTCCGTCTGCCGACTGCGCGCCCTCGGGACGACCGTCGAGTTCGACCACTGGCCGCGCGCAATCCGGCCCCCCCGTCCGTCCGATATGGATCTCGTATCCATCCACGGGCAGCCCGGTTGAAAGGTGCCGCGCGGTCACCCGGGTCAGCCGTTTATCGGGCACCATGACCGTTTCGACATCCAGGAGGCCCAGGCCCGCAGTCTCACCGGGCGGCCCCTCGATCCCCTCAGGATCGGAGATCTTCCGCCCAAGCATTTGATATCCGCCGCAAATCCCGAGCACATGCCCGCCCCGCCGGTGGTGCGCGGCAAGGTCGATGTCCCAGCCTTGCGCCCGCAGGAACGCAAGGTCGCCAATGGTCGACTTCGAACCCGGCAAGATGATTAGGTCGGCGTCGCCGGGCAGCGGTTGGCCCGGCTGGATCATCTCGACCGAGACCCCAGGCGCCTGTTTTAGCGGATCAAGATCATCGAAATTGGCGATGCGGGAGATCATGGGGCAGACGATCTTGAGATCCCGGCCCTCAGCGTTGGGCCGAATGTCGGCAGCGTCCTCGGCGGGCAAGCGATGGGCGTCGGCAAACCACGGCAGTACGCCGAGACCTTGCCATCCTGTGCGGTTTTCAATCTCCGCGTAACCATCGTCAAACAGAGAAGGGTCGCCCCGGAACTTGTTGACCAGAAACGCTTTTATCCGATCTCGATCTGCGTTGGGCAGGACCGTGTGTGTACCCACGATCTGCGCAATCACGCCCCCGCGGTCGATGCATCCTGCGAGCACGACGGGCACGTCGACAGCCTCGGCAAACCCCATGTTCGCGATGTCGCCCGCGCGCAGATTGATCTCGGCAGGGCTGCCCGCACCTTCGACCAGAACCAGATCCGCCTGCGCGGATAGCCGTGTATAAGACTCGACAACCCGTTGGAGAAGCTCGGGTTTCAGCTTCGCATAGTCCCGGGCTTTCACGGTCGCGATCCGATGGCCCTGGACGACCACCTGCGCGCCCTTCTCGGTCTCGGGCTTCAGCAATACCGGGTTCATGTCTGTGTGCGGCTCGACCCCGCAGGCGAGTGCCTGAAGCGCCTGAGCACGCCCGATCTCGCCGCCATCCACTGTCACAGCGGCATTGTTGGACATGTTCTGCGGTTTGAAGGGGCGCACCACCAGCCCTCGCCGCGTGAAAGCGCGGGCCATGCCCGCGACCAGCATGGACTTGCCGACATTCGAGCCGGTGCCCTGGATCATGACCGCACGGGTCATCCCCCTTTGACCACCATCGGGATCCCGGCAACCACGAATTCAACCCGGTCCGCAATTGCCGCGACCGCCTGATTCAGTCGACCCTGTTCGTCGCGAAACCGGCGGGAGAGCGACTCCATCGGCGAGAGCCCCAGGCCGATTTCATTCGATACAAGAATGACTTGCGCCTGGGTCTTCAAAATAGTTTCAACGAGCCGCTCCCGCTCAACCGCCACATCGCGCTCATGATGCACAAGGTTCGAGAGCCAGAGCGTCAGGCAGTCGATGACGAGGCAGGTCCCCTCTGGCGCTCGTTTTGAGAGCACTCCGACGAGATCCAACGGCTCCTCGATCAGGCCCCAGTCCGGTCCGCGTTCGGCCTTGTGCGCATGAATGCGCGCAGTCATCTCGTCGTCCAGAGCCTCGCCAGTGGCCACGAACAGCCTAGGCGGTTTAGCCAGTGCAAGTGCGCGTGCCGACTTGCCCGACCGCGCGCCGCCGAGCACGAAGATCACGTCGCCCATCAGGCTGCCTTTCGCTCGATCGGAATCGGTGTTGCGAAGGGGATCTGACAGTTCCAGATCTCGTCCAGCGAGGCCCCCTCACGGATCATCTTCGCAGCTCGGATCACCCCGCCATGAGCGATGACGACCGTCCCCTCGACGATCTCGGAAAGCGCGTCCGAGACACGGGCATGGACCTCGCGAAAGGTCTCGCCACCCGGCGGCGCGATGTTCCAGAAGTCCTCGGCCCAAGGATCAGATTGATCGCGCGGGATCTCAGACCACAAGAGCCCCTCCCAATCACCGAAGTCCATCTCCCAGAGGCGCGTGTCAAACGTCAGATTGGCTTCGTCGCGCGTGGCAATGGCTTCCGCAAGCTCGCGGCACCGCCGCGCAGGGCTGGAAGTGATGCGTAGGATCCTCGGGCAGGTCCTCAGCGCCGTCTCAATCTGGCCGGGCGCCTCCGCACCCAAGCCGAGATCCATCCGTCCATAACAGAGCCCCGGCGCAGCCTCCGTGACAGGGTGGCGCAGGAATATCATCCGAGAAGACCGGACAGGGTGATGAGCACGGCGACCTCGGCGCACTGCTGGATCGCCCCCAACCCGTCGCCCGTGTAACCGCCCAGTTTGCCCACCAACACCCAGAGCATCACGCCAGCCGCGACCATGGCAGCCGCAAACCCGGCGATCGCGGCCACGGGTCCGGCAATCATCGCGACGCCAAAGGCCAGAACCAGTGCGAGCGCCGCGCCCGTGGTGCTGACTCCCTCGGCGACCGAACTCGCGAGCCCCCGGGTCCGGGCATAGCGCCCCGACACCAGCACCGGAGGGATCATGGCCCGGCTAACGGCATGGGCCACGATCAGCATGATCAGCCCCTCAATGGGTTCCACGTCGAACAGCGCCATGCCGCGCAGACAGAGCGTCGCGACCAGCGCGCATGCGCCGTAGGTTCCGACCCGGCTGTCCCGCATGATCTCCAGCGCGCGTTCCCGCGTTGCCCCGCCCCAGATGCCGTCGGCGCAATCGGCCAACCCATCCTCATGCAGCGCACCTGTCACGAGGATCCCGGCCAGGATCGCAAGACCTGCGGCCAGATAGCCATGAAGCACTTGTGAGGCCGCATAAAAGACGCCGCCGGTGATCAGCCCAACCAGCACGCCGATAAGGGGGAAATACTGGGCAGAGCGGGCCAGCCGCCCATCCAGTTGCTGCAGGCCACGCGGCACCGGCAGACGCGTCAGGAACATCACGCCCACGAAGAAATGGCCAATTTCGCGCCCGATGAAGCCCATGCAGTCCTATCGTCCAGTCCGTCGGCCAGCGAGCCGTCTCATTCCTTACCCGATACCCCAGCGCTTTCGAAAGTCGCCATCTCGTTCAGCATGGCGCACGCAGCGCGGAGCATGGGCACTGCAAGCAGGGCACCTGTTCCTTCACCCAACCTCAAGTCGAGATCCAGAACGGGCTTTGCCGAGAGATGATCTAACATCAAACCATGGCCAGGTTCATGGCTTCTATGTGCAAATATTGCGTAGGCTGCCGCTTCCGGGCGCGCAGCCAATGCCACCAGCGCGGCCGAAGTTGCAATGAAACCATCCACCAGCACGGGCGTTCTTGCCGACGCGCTCCCAATCAGCGCACCCGCCATGGCCGCGATCTCCAGTCCGCCAAATGCCGCGAGAGCGTCCTCCGGGCCCGCAACTGTACGCCGGGCTGCAGTCCGGACAAGGATCCCGTGCTTGCGCGCCACGCCTGCGGCGTCCAGCCCGGCACCCGGCCCGGTCAACGTCTCCAGATCCAGCCCGGCAACAGCATGCGCGAGCAGCGCAGCTGACGCAGTGTTGCCAATACCCATTTCGCCCAACGCGACGACCCGTGCACCAGCATCGATGGCCTCTCGGGCCAGATCCGCACCGAATTGGAGCGCCGCCGCGACCTCATC
Organism: Pseudomonadota bacterium; assembly: GCA_038749355.1. GTDB lineage: Bacteria > Pseudomonadota > Alphaproteobacteria > Rhodobacterales > Rhodobacteraceae > Thermohalobaculum. The sequence continues at coordinate 7,010 of JBCDID010000038.1, forward strand.
AGGCGTCAGCGCATCTTCCTGGGCGGCATTCCGCGTCCCACGGCGGATACCCGCTCGCTTAAGATCCGGGGCGTCCGGCAGATCTCCAAGCACCCCTGCATCAGCGACGGAAAGGCGCACATTATTGGCGCGCGCGAAGACGTTCGCCGCTGCGCCGCCGCCCAGGAAGTTCAGCACCATCTGCGCGGTCACTTCCTGCGGCCATGCGGAGACACCTTCCTCCACCAGGCCATGATCGCCCGCGAAGATGATCAGGTGGGCGGGATCCGCGACGGGCTCCTCGGTAGCCTGCGCCAATGCAAGCTGAAGGGCCAGCGCCTCTATTCGCCCGAGCGAACCCGGCGGCTTGGTCTTGATATCGATCGCAGCCTGAACCCTGGCGCCGAGATCGGGGTCGACGGCCGGGATCTTCAGATCACTCAGCATTCGCCGCTCCGACGGCAGGAACCCGTGCCACGAAATGCCCCTTCACCTCCTGCGGCCATTGCTTGAAGGGCACCCGGCCCGTCTCGCTCTCGGCATGCAGGCGTGCGTACTCTACCAGCCCGCGAGCCGAAGCCTCGGTCGGCGTGAACATGCCCAGGACATAAGTCAGCTTGCCCGGCGCGGTGATCGCCGTGTTGCAATGGCGATCGCAACCCATCAGGCAGGCTTGGCGGCGCACATCAAGCCCCGAGCCATCGGCCAGGCGCTCGACTTCCCGAGCCAGCATCTCGCCACCAGTGTGTCCCTCCGGCCCAATCTTCTCGCCCTTCGCGTAGGCGCAGGTGTCGCAGACAAAGATGGTCGTTGTCATGAGCTCTCCATTCGCGGCTTCGCGCATCTGACAACAGGGGTGTGTCGCCAGCGTGCCCGGGCGAGGCGTATTTGCGATTGAAGGCGACATAGCGCGGGGTTAAGGGACTGTCTACGGACAGCGCCCCGCCGAGGGGCAGAGCGGATCCGCCGACGGGTCGACCCAAACCGGGGGCCTGAACGCGGGCTGGACCTGACCGGCGCTTGCAGCCGGCCCTCGGTGACGCATGTCTGCACAAACTGAGGAGTGACCCATGAAAGCCTGCCTGACCGCCATCGCCGCCCTGTCTGCCACAGCCGTAGCCGCCCATCCGGGCCATGTGGCGCCGGAAGCCGGTCACTCCCATGGCGAAGTGCTGGCGCTGATCGTAATCGCAATTGTTGCCGTCATCGCGTTCGTACGAACTGCTCGCCAGTAATGGGCAAGATCGGTGTCATGGTCTGTGGGCACGGCTCGCGCTCCCAGGCCGCGGTGGACGAATTCGCCGTCGTTGCCGAGCGGCTGCGCACCGTCTTCCCGGACTGGCCGGTGGAGTATGGCTATCTCGAGTTTGCGAATCCTGTGATCCGGGACGGGCTCGACCGGCTGCGTGACCAGGGGTGTGACCACATCCTGGCCGTGCCGGGAATGCTCTTCGCCGCCATGCATTCCAAGAACGACATCCCGACCGTGCTGAACACCTATGCCGCCCAGCATGGGCTGAAGGTGCAATACGGCCGGGAACTGGGGGTGGACCCGAAGATGATCGGGGCGGCCGCCGCGCGCGTAAAGCAGGCCGTCGACGACGCCAATGCGCGCGATGAGGTGCCCCTTCACGAGACCTGCCTGGTCGTCATCGGACGCGGCGCCTCAGACCCCGACGCCAACTCCAACGTCGCCAAGATCACGCGCCTCCTCTGGGAGGGGTTTGGGTTCGGCTGGGCAGAGACCGGCTATTCCGGTGTCACCTTCCCGCTGGTCGAGCCCTGCCTGGAACAGGTCGCCAAGCTCGGTTTCCGCCGCGTCATCGTGTTCCCCTATTTCCTGTTCACCGGCATCCTGATCGACAGGATCTACGGGTTCACGGACATGGTCGCCGAAAGGCACCCGGGCATAGAGTTCGTCAAGGCAGGCTATCTGAATGACCATGACGGCGTGATCGACACGTTCTCGGAACGGGTGCGCGAACAACTCGGCAAGACACCGCCGCCAAATTGCGGCGCGTGTCCTTTCCGCGAGCAGGTTCTGACCACAGCGGAAGGACGGCACAGGCACATCCGCGCCGCGGACCGCGCCGCCGCCCACCCCGCGATGGCCGAGGCACCCCCTCCGACCTGCGTGCTCTGCAAATACCGGGTCGAAGTGCTGGGCTTCGAGGGGGAAGTCGGCGCCGTACAGGAAAGCCACCACCACCACGTTGAAGGGCAAGGCGCCTCCGCACCCGGGTCCAACGTGGCCGACTGTAGGCTCTGCGACATGTTCTGCACCGGGGCCTGTCGGCTCGCCGCTGAACATGATCACGGGCACGCACACCACCACCATCATCATGGCCGTGGTCACAGTCATGGGCATGGGCATAGTCACCACCACGACCATGATCACCACCACCCAGTCTATCCGCACGCGAACCACCCGCTCGGTCCGGAGAGCGTGCGCAAGCACATGAAGGCGGACTAGGTGGCGCTCTTCGATGCCTATGTGATGGTCGACTGGTCGTCCGCGTCGAAGCCGACAACCGGTGCGGATTCGATCTGGATCGGCCGCCATGCAGGCGGGCAAACCACGACCGAGAACGTCGCCACCCGTTCCGGCGCGCGCACCCGGCTGCACGAGATTTGCGCCGAAGCTGTCCGTTCGGACAAGCGCCTGCTGATAGGCTTCGACTTTCCTTTTGGCTATCCGGCAGGGGTGGCAAAACATGTGACAGGCCATGCGGATGGACTCGCCTTATGGCGCTGGATCGCGGCTCGACTGAAGGACCACAAGGACAACACCAACAACCGCTTCGACGTCGCCGCCGAGATCAACCGGCTCTACCCCGGGATTGGCCCGTTCTGGGGCCGTCCGGCGTCATGGGACGTCCCAGATGTCCCGACTAAGGGCACAGCGCGGACCCGTGCCGGGCACCCACCAGACCGCCGCCTTGTCGAGGAACGGCAGAAGTCCGCGCAACCCGTCTGGAAGCTCTACACCACCGGCTCTGTGGGCTCTCAGGTCCTTACGGGGCTACCTGCCGTGCTCGCGCTGCGTGACGATCCAGAACTTGCCGCGCATACAGCCATCTGGCCCTTCGAGACCGGGCTCGCCACGCCCACCGCCCAGATCACCCTTGCCGAGATCTACCCTTCGCTGATCCCACCGGACCCATCCGAAGCGGTCAAGGATGCCGGCCAGGTACGCGCAGTCGCGGACTGGTTGGCCGGGCTTGACCGGGATGGCGCGCTGGAGCCGCTCTTCGCTGGCCCACCGGATGCAAGCCCCGAGGAGCGGCGCAAGATCGCCACAGAGGAGGCCTGGATCCTGGGCCTCGAAGCTCCATCCGTGCGGCCCGTCACCCCTGCGAAGGTTCCCGGGGCCCCGCCTGCAGCGCCACCCAAGCTGCGCTATGAGCGCGACCCGGCCGAGATCTACCGCCAGAGCTTTGCGACCGTACGCGTGGAGGCGAAGCTAGACCACCTGCCCGAGGATCTGCAGGATATCGCCATCCGGCTCGTACACGCCTGCGGGATGCCGGACATCACCAACCGATTGGCATGGTCGGAGGATGCGGTGAGTTCGGCACGCGCAGCGTTCAGTGCGGGCGCACCGATCCTCTGCGATTGCGAGGCAGTGGCGTCGATGATCGTCCGCACACGCCTGCCCGCATCCAACCCGGTCCTCTGCACCCTCAACCACGCGACAACGCCGGAACATGCCCGAAATCTTGGCACCACCCGTTCGGCTGCCGCCGTGGACCTTTGGCAGGATCAGATTGACGGCGCGATCGTTGCCATCGGCAACGCACCTACCGCCCTCTTCCACCTTCTGGAGCGGCTGGATCAGGGCTGGCCCTGCCCGGCGGTGGTCCTCGGCTTTCCCGTGGGCTTCGTGGGTGCGGCAGAATCCAAGGCCGAACTTGCCGCCAACCCGCGCGGCGCACCTTTCTTGACCCTGCGCGGACGCCGCGGTGGCTCGGCCATGGCAGCCGCCGCCGTGAACGCCCTCGCCGCCGGGCTGGAGACACCCGCATGAACGCTTCCCTCGCCACAAGCGTCAATGCGGCCATCTGGACGCGCATGCGGACAGACGAGCGTCAGCGAGTTGTCGCGCACGGAGATTTTTCTGCAGGACGCACGCCGTACCCAGACCACGCCCCGGAAAAATCTGCCGAAGCGACATGGCCGCATTGCCCGAGGGAGATCACATGACACCCTGGCTCGACATCATCGGCATCGGCGAGGACGGCGTGGCAGGCCTCTCATCCGGTGCACGGACAGCTCTGGAACAGGCCGAAACCATCATAGGCGGGGAACGCCACCACGCGCTGACACCGGACATCAAAGCCAACAGGATCGCCTGGCCGCACCCGTTCGGCGCACTCATTCACGAGATCACTTCGCGGCGCGGGAAACGCTTGGTGATACTCGCGACCGGCGACCCGCTTTGGTACTCGATAGGTGCCCGCATCGCGCACGCCATTCCTCCCACGGAGATCACCTACCACCCGCAGCTCTCCGCCTTTCAGTGGGCCGCAGCGCGGATGGGTTGGTCGCTGGCCGATACCGAGACACTGACTGCGCATGGACGCCCGACGGAGCAGGTCATCCCCTGGTTCTGGCCCGGTGCAAGGCTCCTCGTGTTGACCGCAGGCGCCGAAACCCCGGGCGAGGTCGCCCGTCTTCTGGCCGACCGCGGATACGGCACCTCGGAGATGACCGTGCTGGGCGCGCTCGGCGGACCGACGGAAACCCGGTTCGAGGCAGAGGCAATCACTTGGGCCAACTCTGATCCGGCCGAGATCCTGCCCGCGTTCAACACGCTTGCCATCAATTGCAAGGGACGCCCGGAACATCCGCTGGGCCGCACGCCAGGGCTCATGGACGACGCGTTCACCCATGATGGCAAGATGACCAAGCGCACAGTGCGGGCGGCAACGCTCGCCCGGCTGATGCCCGCCCGCGGTGCGGTGCTGTGGGACATTGGGATCGGATGCGGCTCCGTGGCGATCGAGTGGATGCGGGCAGCCCCCGACACCATCGCGCTTGGGCTGGACCCAAACACGGAGCGGTTGGCAATTGCACGTGAGAACGCATTGAACCTCGGCGCACCGCGGCTGGAACTCATGCAAGCGAGTGCGCCTGAGGGGCTCGACCACATTCCCGCACCCGAAGGCACCAAACCCGATCTCCGTCGACCGGACGCCGTGTTCATCGGCGGCGGCCTTTCCGAGGACACCTTCGAGCGCTGCTGGGCCGCACTCCGGGAAGGCGGGCGGCTTGTTGCGAACGCAGTGACGCTGCAATCCGAGACCGTCCTGCTCGCCCTCTATGCCAAACACGGCGGCGAACTCAGCCGAATTCAAACCGCGACAGCGTCCCCTGTCGGCGGTCTGTCAGGCTGGCGTCCTGCCATGGCAGTCACGCAATGGGCCCTGATCAAATGACGAACGCCAGCCACAGAGCGCCTGCTGCGGCCATCTGGACGCGCACGCGGACAGGCGAGCACCAGCGAGCTGTCGCGCCAGCGACATGGCCGCTTTATGCCGTGCGACGGCCATGACGGGCAAACTGTATGGCATCGGCCTGGGGCCCGGCGATCCGGAATTGATGACGCTGAAGGCGCATCGGCTGATCCGCTCTGCGCAGGTCATCGCTTACCCGGCTCCGGACACCGGACCGTCGCTCGCACGGGCCATCGCGGCGGACGCCATTCCGACGGAGGCCACTGAGATCCCAATGATCGTGCCCATGCGCACCGAACGCTTCCCGGCGCAGGAGGTTTACTCCGAGGCTGCGGAGGAGATCGCGCAGCACCTCGCAGCAGGCACGGACGTTGCAGTCCTTTGCGAGGGCGACCCGTTCTTCTACGGCTCTTTCATGTACCTCTTTGCTCGGCTGGCAGAGGCGCATCCAGTCGAAGTCGTGCCCGGAGTTTCATCGCTCGGGGCCTGCACGGCCGCACTGCAACGCCCACTGGTGGCCCGCAATGATGTGCTGACAGTGCTCCCCGGAACGCTTCCCGACGCCGAGCTGCGTCCACGGATCGAGGAAGCCGACGCAGTGTCCATCATGAAGGTTGGCCGCCACCTGCCGAGGCTGAGCGCGCTGATCGCCGATCTCGGCCTCACCCATCTTTCGGGGTATGTGGAGCGCGCGTCGATGAAGGCCCAGACCGTCCACCCGCTCGCGGACGCACCTGCCGAAGCTCCCTACTTCTCGATGATCCTGATCAATAAGGGAGCCGATCCGTGGCTGACCCCGCGCCAGTAGTTCTCTGCCTCACATCTGCCGGGCACAAGCTGGCCCAACGAATTGCCGATGCGATTGGGGCCGAGATACATGGCCTCGCCCGCCGCACCGATGCGGTCGTGACCTTCGACAAAACGACGGATCATATCCGCGATCTCTTCGCGGCAGGCCGCCCCGTTATTGGCATTTGCGCCGCGGGGATCCTGATCCGCTCGGTCGCGCCGCTGCTGGCGGACAAGCACACCGAGCCGCCTGTGCTTGCCGTGGCCGAGGACGGCTCCTCGGTCGTCCCGCTGCTTGGTGGCCACCATGGTGCCAACGCCTTGGCCCATGAGATCGCGACCGCCATCTACGGAAGCGCCGTGATCACCACTGCTGGCGACACCCGCTTTGGCGTGGCCCTGGACGAGCCGCCCGCGGGATGGTGCCTGGCCAATCCGGAAGACGCGAAGCCAATGGCTGCGGCGCTGTTGGAAGGCAGCACCCCAAGCCTCGAGGGGAGGGATGCGGCCGAACTTGCATTCTGGTTGGAGCAGTTCGCGGAACCGTCACCCACGGACGAGCCGGGGGCCATTCTGACCGACTTCGACGTCAGTCTGCGCTACTATCCCCAGCGGCTCGCGATCGGTGTTGGGTGCGCCCGAAATTGCCCGCCACAGGAACTTGCGGGCCTTCTGCAACAAGCTCTGGAAACCCTGCCGATATCGTCGCACGAGATCGCGGGACTCTTCTCGGTGGACCTCAAGGCTGACGAAGCGGCGATGCTGGACCTCGCCGCCGAACTCGGCGTGCCGTTCCGACTGTTCTCGGCGGAGGAGTTGGAGGAGGAGACGCCTCGGCTGGCCAATCCCTCCGATGTCGTCTTCGCGGAAGTCGGATGTCATGGTGTGGCAGAAGCGGCAGCCTTGCGCGCGGCGGGACCGGACGCCGAACTCATCGTCGAGAAACAGAAATCCGCCAATGCCACGGTTGCCATCGCCCGCGCGCCCGTACCCATCAGGGCGCTACCGGGACGCAAACGGGGCCAGGTTTCTCTAATCGGCATCGGTCCGGGGCAGGCCACATGGCGGACGCCCGAAGCCTCCCGCCTGATTGCGAACGCGGATGAGCTGGTGGGCTACGGCTTCTACATCGATCTGCTCGGTCCGCTAGCCAAAGGCAAGCCCCGCGCCGACTTCCCTCTGGGCGGCGAGGAAGATAGATGCCGCTACGCGCTTGAAGAAGCAGCGAAGGGGCGCGAGATCGCCGTCATCTGCTCAGGCGATGCGGGGATCTATGCAATGGGGGCTCTGGTCTACGAGTTGATGGCGCGTGATGAGAACGGTGTGTCTGAAGCCGCCCGACGGGTCGAGGTCGTCTCGGCCCCTGGCATCTCGGCGCTCCAGGCCGCCGCCGCTCGGATCGGCGCGCCGCTGGGACATGATTTCTGCGCCATTTCGCTCTCGGATCTGCTGACCCCGCGGGCGGATATCGAACGGCGGATACGGGCAGCGGCCGAGGGCGATTTCGTGATCGCCTTTTACAACCCGGTCTCGAAACGGCGCCG
>JBCDID010000039.1:0-14745 GCA_038749355.1 Pseudomonadota bacterium
CTCGAGGGCACGGTCTGGCTCGAGAACTATCTCGCCCGCTATCCCTACACCGCGCTGGTCATCTCCCACGACCGGGGTCTCCTGAACCGTGCGGTCAACGGCATCCTGCATCTGACCGACCGCAAGCTGACCACCTATTCCGGCGGCTATGACACCTTCGACCGGGTGCGGCGCGAGAAGCTGGCGCTCGCCTCCGCCGCCGCCAAGAAGCAGGAGACCCAGCGCGCCCATCTCCAGTCCTTCGTCGACCGGTTCCGCTACAAGGCGTCCAAAGCCCGGCAGGCGCAGAGCCGTCTGAAAATGCTGGAGCGTATGGAGCCCATCGCCGCCCACATGGAAGGCGCGGTCTCGCCTATCGCCTTTCCGGACCCGCAGGAACTCCCGCCGCCGCTGATGACCTTCGAAGGCGCTCAAGGGGGCTATGACGAGAAGCCCGTGCTGTCCCGTCTGAACCTGCGCATCGACCAGGACGACCGGATCGCGCTGCTGGGAGCCAACGGTCAGGGCAAGTCGACGCTGGCCAAGCTGATCGCCGGGCGGCTGGCCCCCATGTCAGGTGCACGCAAGGCCACCGGCAAGATCAAGATCGGCTACTTCGCGCAGCACCAGACCGATGAGCTGGTCCCGAACGAAACGCCAATCGACCATATCCGCCGCGAACGCCCGGAGACGCCGCCTGCCAAGCTCCGCGCCATGCTGGCCGCGGGTGGCACCGGCGCCGACATAGCCGAGACGCCGGTCAAAAACCTCTCGGGCGGGCAGAAGGCGCGGCTCCTGATGACCCTCTGCGCGCTCGAAGCGCCGCACATGATCATCCTCGACGAGCCGACAAACCATCTGGATATCGAAAGCCGCGATGCGCTGGTCGAGGGTCTGAACGCCTACAAAGGCGCGGTGATCCTGATCACGCACGACACCTGGCTGATCGAGCTGGTCGCGGACCGCCTGTGGCTGGTCAAGGACGGCCGCGTCGAGCCCTATGAGGGCGACATGGCGACCTACCGCGCGCTCCTGCTCTCGGCCGAGGGACGACCCGCACGGCGCGATCCCGACAAGCCAAAGGCGAAACCCAAGCCGAAGACGTCCCAAAAGGACAAGGCCACGCTCCGGGCTGAGGTGCGGGCCTGCGAGGCGCGATTGGACAAGATCCTCGCCTGGCTACAGGAGATCGACGAGCGGTTGGCCGATCCTGACCTTTACCGTCAAGACCTGGGCACTGCGGAGAAGCTCCAGCGCAAGCGGGCCGAGATCATGGCGGCCCAAGCCAAGGCCGAGGCCATGTGGATGGCGGCGGAAGAGGCATTGGAAGCCGCGTCATGAGCCCGGACATGATCCAGGACGCGATCAACGCGTTCACGACGCTCTTCGTGATCATCGATCCCGTCGGCACGGCCCCGATCTTCCTGGCACTGACCGCAGGGATGGCGACCCGGGACCGCCGCCGAGTTGCGATCCGTGGCATCGCAGTGGGTGCCTCGATCCTCACTCTGTTTGCACTCGCGGGCGACGCGGTACTGGCCTTTGTCGGCATCTCCATGCCCGCCTTCCGGGTCGCGGGCGGCATCCTGTTGTTCCTGACCGCCATCGACATGCTGTTCGAGAAGCGCACCGAGCGCCGGGAGAAACGCGCCGAGGACACAGAGGCCGACAACGACCCTTCCGTCTTCCCTCTTGCCCTGCCGCTGATCGCCGGGCCGGGCTCGATCACAACGATCATTCTGCTGATGGACGAGCATTCCGGCGACATCGCGGGTCAGGGCATGGTCATGGGTGTGATGTTCTCGGTACTGTTGCTGGCTTTCATTCTGCTGCTGCTTTCCGGCCCGTTGGAACGCCTGCTCCGCCGCACCGGCGTGATGGTGGTCTCCCGCGTTCTCGGCATGCTGCTGGCGGCCCTCGCCGTACAGTTCGTCTTCGACGGGTTGGCGGAGATCGGCGCGCTCCCCACATAAACACGAGGGAGGGTTCCATGTTCGACAATCCGGATGATACCGCGCACCTGTTCTACCTGCTGCTGCTGGGCATGTTCATCGCGGTCTACCTGTTCTCGCACTATCGCGGGCGCATGGGTCAGGCCATGCAGCACGCGGCGATCTGGGGTCTGATCTTTGTCGGCGCGATCCTGGCGGTCGGCTTCTCCGGCGACCTGCAACGCATGCTGACCAATGCACCGCAGCAGATCGATGGCGAGACGGTTGCCCTGACGCGCGAAGGCGACGGTCATTTCCACGCGCTGATGGAGGTGAACGGGCATGATGTGCGGTTTATCGTGGATACCGGTGCGACGAACCTCGTGCTGTCGCAGCGCGATGCCAAGGCCGCCGGGATCGATGTTGGCGCACTGGCGTTCACCATCCCGACCTACACCGCGAATGGCCGCATCATGAGCGCGCCGGTCCGGCTGGACGAGGTCCGCCTCGCCGAATTTACGGACCGCGATGTGCGGGCGACGGTGAACGGCGGAGATCTGGACGTGTCGCTCCTGGGCATGTCCTATCTCGAACGCTTCTCCGGCTGGCGGGTAGAAGGCGACCGCATGTACCTCACGCGTTGAGGCGTGTAGCAAACGCTACTGCGCTGAAATCAGGCACAGATAGACTTCGCGCCATTCATGAGCGGAGGATTTCAGAATGGAAGACGACAGCCTGCAGTTCATCGAAGAAGCCTATGTAGAGATCCCGCAGATCGAGGAGCCCGAGACCGTGGACGCGATCGATGTCTGGGACCCGGGTCCGATCGTGATCGACACGGAAGAAGGCGACTCGGTCGGCCCCAACGTGATCGATGCGGTCATTACGATCGGCGGTTCCGTGCAGCACGAGATCGTGGTCGAGGAGGAAGTCACGCCGGACTACGAGTTCATCTTCGGCTGACCCGCGTGCGGCGCTGTCGAGGCGGGCTGCTCAGCCCGCACTTTCGTGCTTCTTGACCCAGCGCCCACCTTCCTGTGCCCAATAGACCGCGGCGATCCCGGCGCCTGTGACCGCACGCCACTGGTCGCGGGCGGCCTCGACCGCCGCGGGGTCGTGTCCGTCGAAGAGGATGGCCGTGAGGTCGATGCCCTGCATCTCCGGCAGCTCGGCACTGCCGCCATCCACCAGGAACAGGGTCTTTGCACCGTTCGGCATGTCGTCGCCCGTCGTCAGCCAGATCGGCTGATGCGCGCCGTGCCCGTCATCCGCTGACCCGTGCGGCAGGAACGTCCCATCGCCATAGGTCCAGAGATGCGTGTTCAGAAACTCCAGCCGCTCCGAGTTGCCGCCACGGATCACTGCCCGCTGGCCGCGCTCCAGCGTCTTCTCCAACATCACCGGCAACGCGCGTTCGAGCGGCAGTTGGGTCAGGTGGTAGAAGCGGACCTCGGGCATGGCCCCGGTGTGGCAACACGGATCGCTGCGGTCAACCCGGATAGGCGCGGGACAGTGCGCGGGTCCCGGCGCGGACCAGCGCGGCATCCGACTGCCCAGAGAAAGCCCGGGCCGCAGGGCCGCCATTGAAGGCCATGATGATCGGCTCCCCCGTGTAGGGCGCGAGGTTGAACCAGCCGTTGAACTGACCGCGCGGCAGGCCGGTGTCTGGCGTCATGATCCACGTGACACCCCGGTCCCAGAACACATCGTCGAACCCGAGATAGAGCTTGTCCAGCAACCCCATCCCCAACCGTCCGATGGCTGCTCGTTTGCGCGGAGGAAGCGCGGGCTCGAAGGTCACGGACCCGGCCTTCAGCACCCCGAGCGGCAGGGTTACGATGGCGGAATCAAAGCGCGCACCATCCACGTCGACCCCTGCGGGCGAGTGGGCGATCCGGCTGACAGGTGTGGAGAGACGGAGCTCGTACCCGCCGGAGAGCGCCTCGAAGATCTCCGAATACCCGCCCGGAAACGTAACATCCGGTCCGCTGTAATCCTCGTCTTCCTCGTAGGCGTCTGCGTTCACGCGTTCCGGCGCGGCGCCGAGACTGTTCTGGATCTCGGTGACCTCGAACAACCAGTCCGGCGCCCAGAAGTCGCTGATTTCCTCACCGCCTTTGCCTCGGGTGATGTAGCTGTCCCCGGTCACCTCTGTCTTCGCCCCGGCCTGTTCCGCGAGATCCACCAACGGGTTGCCACGCGTGCCGTGGATCCAGCTCGCTCCGAGGTCCAGCGGAACGCCATAGCTCCGATCCGTCAGGATGCGTCCGCCGATCCGGCCGCGGGCCTCAAAGACAACCACCTCGACGCCAGCGCCAGCCAGTCGCGATGCTGCCGTGAGGCCGGCCATCCCGGCGCCAATGACCGCGACCCCGCGATGGCCCGCGTCGAGAACCTGCTTCGCAGCCCTCACCCCGGATTCGTGCGCCGCGTGGACCGTGCTGTTGTAAGGCTCATACGCCGCCTCGCCTGCGAAGTAGAGGCGGTCATCGACGGGATTCGCCAGTTCCGCATGGTCGCGCCGGGATGCGCCGCGCGGGATGAAGGAATAGGAGCCGAGCGCCCAGGGGTCCTGGCTCCAGTTCGTTCTCAGATAGCCGATGGGCTCCCGGTCTCCGCCAGCCGCAGCCGCCCAGGGCGTGAATGCCGCCAGTGCCCCGGAACCTGCCAGGAACCTACGGCGGCTTGTGGCCATCAGCCTTTCTCGCGCCCGCGCACCAGCTCGTCCAGCGCCGCCACGCCCCATCCGGTCGCGCCCTTCGGCCCCAGATGGTTCGCTCCGCCCTGCGTCGTCACACCGGCAATGTCGATATGGATCCAGGGCATGTCTTCCTGGATGAACTTTTCCAGGAAGGCCGCCGCAGTGCACGAGCCACCATTGCGCCCGCCGGTGTTCTTGATGTCCGCGAAGGTCGACTTCATCTGGTCGTGATAGGCCTGATCCAGCGGCAGCCGCCACGTGGCGTTGCCCGCCGCCTTGCACGCGGCCTCGTACTCGGCGTTGAAGTCGTCATCATTGCAGAAATGCCCGGCCCGCGATTTGGATAGAGCCACGATCACCGCGCCGGTCAGTGTCGCGAGGTCCACGATACCGGAGGGGTTGAACGTCTCCTGCGTGTACCAGAGCGCATCGGCGAGAACCAACCGGCCCTCGGCATCGGTATTGATCACCTCGATCGTGTCGCCCTTCATGGACGTCACGATATCGCCGGGGCGTTGGGCGCGCGCGTCGGGCATGTTCTCGACCAGGCCGACCACGCCCACCACGTTGGCCTTGGCCTTGCGCAAAGCCACGGCGCGCATGACGCCCGAGACGACGCCCGCGCCGCCCATGTCCATGGTCATGTCTTCCATGCCCATGGCGGGCTTCAGCGAGATGCCGCCGGTGTCGAAGATCACGCCCTTGCCGACCAGTGCCAGTGGGGGCTCATCCCCGCCGCCCATCCATTTCATGACAACGAGCTTGGATTCGTTGTCCGAGCCCTGCCCGACGCCAAGCATCGCGCCCGCTCCCATCTCGGCCAGTTCCGCCTCACCGAGGATCTCGACCTCAAGGCCCATTTCGCCCATGGCGGCAAGCCGTGCGGCGAACTCGTCGGTGGTCAGCGTGTTGGCGGGCTCGTTCACGAGGTCCCGGGTGAAGAACACGCCCTCTGCCAGTGCCGCGAAGGGAGCCGAGGCCGCCGCCAGCGCCTCCGGCGTGTCGGTCATGACGGTCACGGACCATTCCGGTTTCTCGTCGGACTTGGCCTTCTTGTACGGCGTGAACTCGTAGCAGCGGACTGCGAGGGCGTAGATCGCCTCGGCTACGAGGCCCATGTCGCCCGCCCCGTCGACGCAGATGGTCACGGCCCCGCGCTCGGAGGCGGCGGCGATGGCGCCACCGGTTTTGCGCGCCGTCTCCCGGTCGGGTTCCTCCCCCATGGTCGCGAGCACGAGCGCCTTGGCCGCGAGCCCGGAGGGATAGGCGAACTTCTTGGCCTTGCCGCCCTTGCCCTTGCCGTCGTCGCCTTCTACCGCGCGTGCCAGAGCCCCGCCTGCCAATCCGTTCACCCGCGCGGCGGGCTCCGTCAGACCATCCCCGCCCGCGAACACCACCACGGTCCCCTCGGCCGCGGCGAGCGCGTCCAGATCGGTTTCAACGAACGAGACAGAGAGAGGTGTGGTCATGGGGTTCTCCGGCGGATAAAACGATTCGCGCCGTACACTACCGAAGGGCACGGCTTCTGTCGTGCGCCCGTTGCGCGCATATCGTGTATGAGAAACAGGCCCATCGCCCCGTGAGACGTCTCGACCGCTATATCTTCCGGCAGATCCTCTGGCCGTTCCTGTTCTTCGTGCTGGTGTTCACCGGCGTGATCTGGCTGACGCAATCGCTGCGGGTGATTGATACGGTGGTGAACGCGGGGCAGTCGGCGATCGTGTTCCTAGAGTTCACGGCGCTTCTGCTGCCTTTGGTACTGGCCATTGTGCTGCCCGTCGCGCTGTTCGCGGCGATCCTGTTTGCGATCAACCGGCTGTTCACGGATTCCGAGATCGTGGTCATGTTGGCCTCGGGGCTGTCGGGCACCTCGATCCTGCGCCCGGTGGTAGCGTTTTCAGCGCTGGTGATGATCGTCTGCTACGGGCTGACCTTGTACCTGATGCCCACGGCACAGCGGGAGATGCGCGACCGGATCACGCAGATCCGAGGGGATGTGGCGGCGGCCTTCATCCGCGAGGGCGCGTTCCTCAGCCCCGTGCGCGGTGTGACCGTCTACCTGCGCCAGACCGGCGATGCGGGTGAGATGTTCGGTGTCTTCGTGCAGGACGAGCGTAACCCGGAACAACAGATCACCTATACCGCCGAGCGTGCGCTATTGATCCGGGACGATGCGGGCACGCGGCTCGTCATGTTCGACGGAGTGGCGCAGACGCTGTCGGGCAGCAGCTCTGGCGCGCTGTCCATCCTGCGCTTTGAGCAACTTGCCTATGATCTCACCCAGTTCCAGGGGAACGCGGGCGCGCGGGCACGCAAGCCGTCGGAGATGTATGTTCAGGAGCTGCTGACCATCGACAAGAGCACGGCCGGGCGACGACCCATCAGTGAATATCGGGCGGAGGCGCATGAGGCGCTGTCCGCGCCGCTCTACGTGCTGGCCCTGCCTTTGCTTGCTGTTGCCTTCGTGATCTCGGCAGGATTCCGTCGGCAGGGCTTCGCCGGTCGGATCGTGCTTGCCGTGGTGGCGGCAGTAGCACTGCGTTTGTGCGGGCTCGCGTTGAAGAGTGCAGCGACCGGGTCGGAAGCGCTCTGGCCCCTGCTATATGTACCGCCCGCCCTGGGGTGCCTGTTGGCTCTCGGAATGCTGTCCGGCCAGCGTCTGTTCCCGCGTCGCCGTTCGGGGGCCGAGGCATGACACTCTGGTCCTATGTTGCCCGGCGTTTCCTGACCTACGTGGTCGCGACCTTCCTGGTGGTGTTCACGCTGGTGATGATCGTCGACATGGTCGAGCTGTTGCGGGCCAATGATCAGGGGCGCGCGAGCTTTGTCCAACTGCTGGGCATGGCCTTCCTGCATGCGCCGTCTATCACCATCACAGCGGCCCCCTTCACAGTGCTATTGGCATCCATGGCGTGCTTTGCCGTACTCGCCCGGTCGTCAGAACTGGTGGTCACACGGGCAGCTGGTGTCTCGGTATGGCGGCTGATCGGACCTGCGCTGGTGGTGGCGGCCGCACTGGGTGTAATCGCCTTTGCCGTCTACAACCCCATCGCGTCCGCCTTCGCGGCCCGGTTCGAAACGCTGGAGAGCCGCTTCCTCGACCGGTCCTCGTCGCGCCTGTCGGTATCTTCGGACGGGCTCTGGCTTAGGCAAGCAGGCGCCGAAGGCCAGGTCGTCATCCGTGCCCGGCGTGCGGCAGGCACAATCGAGCGGCTTTGGGATGTGACCGTCTTCCAGTTCGATCAGGACGATCGACTGACCCAACGGATCAATGCGCGCACGGCGGTGCTGGAACGAAACGCCTGGCGGCTCAATGCCGTGCAGCGTTGGGACCTGCTGGAGAACGCGAACCAGGATCGCGAGGCCGCCCTGATGGAGACCATCGCGGTCAACACCGACGAGATGCGCCTGCCAACAGACCTGACGCTGGAGCATATCAAGGACAGTTTCGCAGCCCCGCAGACCATCAGTTTCTGGAAACTGCCAAGCTTCATCGCGTTGCTGGAGGAATCTGGGTTCTCCTCGAACCGCCACGTGATGCATTGGTTCGGGCTACTGTCCTCGCCGGTCGTGTTCGTAGCGATGGTGTTGATCGGGGCCGCGTTCTCCATGCGCCACGCGCGTTTCGGGGGGCTGGGCGTGATGGCGCTAGGCTGCGTGATGGCGGGCTTCGGCTTCTTCTTTCTGTCAGATATCGCGAACGCGCTGGGCTCGTCAGGGGCCGTACCCGTTCTACTGGCGGCCTGGGCTCCGCCATTGTCCGCAGTTCTCTTCGCTCTGGGCTTGCTGTTGCATCTGGAGGATGGCTAGAAGAGGTCCCGGGGAAGCCTGGAGAATGGCGGGGACTTGCATGTGGAATCACGGCACATCGACACGCGCGGCAGGACTGCTGCGGCTGGTGTTGATGATCCTCGTCGGCGCCTGTCTCGCCACTGGCTCGGCACTGGCGCAAGGCCTTGAACGCCCGGACTCCGATCAGCCGGTAGCACTGGTTGCTGACCGGATCGACTTCGACAACGAGGCCCGCACGGTCACGGCCGTCGGCAATGTCGAGGTCTATTACGGTGAGCGCACGCTGACTGCCGCCAAGATCATATACAACGACGCAACAGGCCGGATCACGGCCGAAGGCGACATCGTCTTGCGGGATCCAACAGGCGCGACGGTCTTCGCGGATGTCGCGGACCTGGACGCCGAGTTGCGCGATGGGCTGGTCACGGGCGCCCGCTCGGTTCTGGCAGCGAATGTCAGACTGGCAGCGGTCGAAGCGCGCCGGGTGGACAACCGCTACAACACGCTCTCGAAGGTGGTCTATTCGCCCTGCAAGGTCTGCGCGGACGATCCGACGCCGCTCTGGCGCATCCGCGCGCGCCGGGTGATCCACGATGAACAAGAACGCATCATCCACTACGAGAACGCGGTCTTCGACGTGTTCGGTGTGCCCGTGGCCTGGCTCCCCTACTTCCGGCACCCAGACCCGACGGTCGACCGCGCAAGCGGGTTCCTGTCGCCGACATTCCTGAGCTCCTCGACCTTCGGCTACGGGGTGCAGCAGCCGTACTATCTGGTGATTGACGACCAGTCGGACTTCACCTTCACCCCCTTCTTCACCACGAATGACGGACTGATCCTGTCAGGCGAATACCGGCAGGTGTTCGATGACGGCGCGCTCAGCCTTGCCGGCAGCATCACGCACAACGACTACAGCCGGGATGGCAATGTCCAGGGCCATATCGACAGCGAGGGCCGGTTCAAGTGGTATGACGGGTTCTCTTGGGGGTGGGACGTCAACTACACGAGTGATGACGGCTATCTGAGCCGGTTCGACTTTTCCAACGAGGACCGGCTGACCAGTGAATTCTATGTCGAGCGGTATACGCAGAACGGCTTCGTAGACGCGGCCGGGGTCTACTTCCAGAGCCTGCGCGACAATGAGCCCACGGGAACGATCCCCCGTGCGTTGCCTGTCTTCGACAGCCGCTTTGACGTGCCCCAGACTTTGCTTGGCGGAGACGTAGGCCTGTTCTTCTCCGGCCATGCGCTGATACGCGACGAGGGCAGGGACGCCTCGCGCCTGACCCTGGGGGCGGACTGGGAGCGCGAGACGATCATGCCCTTCGGGCTGGCACTGACCGGATTCGGCCAGGTGCGTGGCGACCTGTTTTCCGTCTCGGATGATCTCGCGATCCGTGAAGACTTCACTGCGCGGCTGACCGGCCACGTCGGAGCCGAGGCGCGGTTCCCGCTGATCTGGGACAGCGATGGCAAGGATATCCATGTCATCGAGCCCATCGTGCAGGGCATCGTGGCGCCCTACGGAGGAAACGGCGCGAACATCCCGTTCGAGGACAGCCTCGTCAGTGAGTTCGATGAGACGAATGTGATTGACCGCAATCACCTCTCGGGTCTGGACAACTTCGAGGATGGGCCGAGGGTGAACCTCGCGGTGCGCTACCAGGGCGAGATCGGGGACGCTCTGAAGCTGGACGCCACCGTGGGCCGAGTCTACAGGTTCCGCACGCCGGACGCGTTCTCGGCGGGCTCGGGGCTGGCGGACACGGAATCGGATTTCGTGACCTTCTGGCAGGCTGCCTACGATCCTTATGTGCGGGTCAGCCACCGGATGCGTTTCTCGGAAGACGCCGCGATCACACGCAACGAGTTCTTTGGCGAGTTTAAGGTCGACCCGGTCGAGTTCCGCACGTCCTACGCGTTCTATGAATCCGACCCATCAGTGGGCGCATTCACGGATCGCGAAGAGATCAACGCGGAAGCCCTGGTCGGCATTGACGAGAACTGGTCCGTGGGCGCGTTCCTGCAACGCGACCTGCAACTGGGCGAGTTTGTGCGTGTCGGCGGCACGATCACCTATGAAAACGAATGCTGCGCGATCGACGTGTTCCTGCGCCGGAGGTTCACGGACTCGAACGGCTCGCCAGCCTCGACATCGGGGGGGGTTCGGATAAGATTGCTGACCCTTGGCGACCCTGACCGATAATCAGACGACGCAAGCTGACTGGAGAGCAGCCATGTTCCGCACCTTCACCCTGATCGCAGCCCTATGGCTGGTGGTGGCCACACCTCCGGCGCAGGCGCAGACCCTGTTCCGCCCGGTGGCGATTGTGAACGACAGTGCAATCACGGGGTTTGACCTCGCACAACGGGCCCAGATCCTTGTGGCGCTCGGGTTCTCATCGGCGAGCCCGGATGCACTGCGCGCCGAAGCACTGGACCAGCTAGTCGAAGACCGGCTGAAGGTGCAGGCGGGCAAACGCATCGGGGTCACGCCGAACCCCGAACTGGTGGAGGCTGGCGTCGAGAACATCGCCCGCCAGTCCAACCTGTCTGCCAACGAGTTCCGCGCACTCATGGGCTCGCAGGGCGTGACCGATCAGGCGCTGGAAGACCTTGTCGTTTCGGATATTGTCTGGCTTCAGGTCGTCCGGGCCCGCTTCCGTGGACGGATCGAACCCGGTGAAGCCGAGATCGACGCGGAGATTGCCGAGGGTCAGAGGCGCACGGCCTTCGACTACCGCATCCAGGAGATCGGTCTGCCGTTGAACGACGGTGGCCGCACGGAAGCCCAGACCCGTGCACTTGCGGAGGAACTGACACGGTCACTGAACTCGGGCGGCGATTTCGAAGCTGCCGTCAATCAGTATTCGCGCGCGCCCAGTGCGGCGAGCGGCGGGATCGTGGGCTGGATCACTACCGAGCGCATGCCACCGGACCTCCTCTTGGCCCTCAATGAGCTTCAGATCGGTCAGGTGTCGCGCCCGCTTCCCGTGGCAGGCGGTATCTCGCTCATCCGTCTGCTCGACAAGCGCGCCGCGGCAGGCAGTGCACCGGTGACAGAGGTCAGCCGCGAGGCCGCGCGCGACCGGCTCGTCTCGCAGCGCAGCCAGCGTCTGGCCGAGGGCATGCTGCAGGAACTGCGCCGCGACGCCCTGATCGAGATCCGGTGAACCCGGCTCTCCCGCTCGCCCTGACGATGGGCGACCCGGCGGGTGTCGGGCTGGAGATCGCAGCCAAAGCGTGGAAAGAACCGGGTGCGGTCGCGCCGTTCTTCCTGATCGCAGACCTGGAGGCCGCGCGGGCAGCGGCATCTGGTGTGCCCGTTCATGCCATCGACACGCCGGAGGAGGCGAGCGCCGTGTTTTCGGAAGCCATGCCGGTCCTCCATCGCCCCCTGACCGCTCAGGTTATCCCGGGCCGACCCAATGCTGCGAACGCCGCCGCCACGGTCGCCTCAATCGATGAGGCCGTGGCGCTGACCCAAGCAGGCCGGGCGGGGGCCGTAGTGACCAATCCGATCAACAAGAAGGTCCTCTACGACGGCGCCGGTTTCGCCCACCCGGGCCACACGGAGTATCTCGCACATCTCGGCGGCGTCCCGCACACGGTTATGATGCTGGCAGCACCAGGGCTGCGGGTCGTACCGGTAACCGTTCACATCGCGTTGGCAGAGGTCGCTGCCGCACTGACCCCCGCCCTGCTCGAAGACACGATCAGGATCACCCATGCCGCCATGATACGGGATTTCGGCGTGGCAGCCCCACGGATCGCCGTTGCAGGCCTGAACCCTCATGCAGGCGAAGGCGGCGCAATGGGCCGCGAAGACATGGAGATCATCGCCCCGGTCCTGGAACGGCTGCGGGCGGAAGGGTTGGACCTGCGCGGACCATTGCCCGCGGACACGATGTTCCACCCAGCTGCACGCGCGGGCTATGACGTGGCGGTGACGATGTACCACGATCAGGGGCTGATCCCGATCAAGACGCTGGATTTCGCGCGCGGCGTGAACGTGACCCTGGGCCTGCCGTTTATCAGGACCTCGCCGGATCACGGGACGGCGTACGACATCGCCGGGCAGGACCGCGCCGATCCCACCAGCCTGATCGAGGCGATTCGCCTGGCCGCGCAGTTGGTGGAGGCCCGCCGGAGATGACGGAGCTCTCCGAGGACGGGCTGCCACCGCTGAGAGATGTGATCGCACGACACGGGCTCAGCGCACGGAAGTCGCTCGGCCAGAACTTCCTGCTGGATCTGAACCTTACGCGGAAGGTCGCGCGCGCTTCCGGGAGCCTGAACGGCGCCGAGGTCGTCGAGATCGGCCCCGGCCCCGGTGGCCTGACGCGCGCGCTGCTGGCGGAGGGTGCCGAGCGGGTGATTGCTATCGAGCGCGATTCGCGTTGCGTGCCTGCTCTGACTGAGATCGCGGAGCACTATCCGGGACGGCTCATGGTTCTGGAGGGTGATGCTATGGAGCTTGACCCGACAGAGCATTTGGACGGGCCGTCCCGGATCGTTGCAAACCTGCCTTACAATGTTGGCACCCAGTTGCTTGTGGACTGGCTAACGCTGGAAGCCTGGCCGCCGTGGTGGCAGTCCCTCACTCTGATGTTCCAACGCGAAGTGGCGGAACGGATCGTGGCGCAGCCGGGCAGCAAGGCCTATGGACGGCTCTCGGTCCTTGCGCAGGCCCGCGCCCAGGCGAAGATTGCGTTTGATGTACCGCCCCGGGCATTCACGCCGCCGCCCAAGGTCACGTCCTCGGTTGTGCACGTCGAGCCGACGGACGCACCGGAAGGACTATCGATGTCGAACCTCAGTTCGGTCACCGCGGCCGCCTTCGGGCAACGGCGCAAAATGCTGCGCCAGTCGCTGAAATCGGTCAGCCGTGATCCCCTTGGCATGCTGGCAGAGGCAGGGATCGAGGAGACCCGACGTGCGGAAACACTGGATCTGCAAGCATTCATGACGCTCGCGGGCCTTCTGCCGCGTTATCGCTGAACAGCGAATGGATCATCAGGGCGCCCCGGGGGCTATCCCGGAGACGACAATCCTACAGGCGGTCAGTTGCCTTCGGCAGCCTGCGCTTCTGCCGGGGGGGCGGCGTCATCAGCCTCCGCCGGTTTGCGCGGCTTGCGGCGGTTGTCGCCATTGCGGCGCGGCTTGGACTGGGTCTCAGCCTCCGGCGTGACCAGCAGCTGATCTTCGCTCTGATCGGAGTCGATCATGGCCATGCCGCCGATCTCGGGCTGTGGCGAAGCTGCCGGGTCGGGCGCACTTGGCTGCTCTGACGCATCTGCGCCAGTCTGCTCGCCTTGCGCATGCGACCGGGCTTCTGCCGCGTCCTGCTGCTCGCGCCGCGCCTGCTCCTGCGCCTGCGTGGCGGTGATCAGAATCCGTTGATAATGCTCGGCATGCTGCAGGAAATTCTCTGCAGTTACCCGGTCACCGGAGGTCTGTGCATCCCGCGCCAACGACAAATACTTGTCGATGATCTGCTGCGGCGTGCCGCGGACCTTTCCCTCGGGTCCTGCGCTGTCATAGACCCGGTTGATATTGTTTCCGCCGCCACCGCCGCTCTTGCGATTGCCGCGCCCGCGGGAGCGGTTTGATTTCTGTGCTGATCTCATCCTGCTACGATCTTCTGCTGATCTCGTGCCTGCACCAGTTCACGTACATGCCCGATTTGCCAGAACCAAATGGCCTGATAAGTCGGGATTTACGTAGCTGGTGCCCTGTCCAAGTGCGCCGATCCCAAAATCGTCATATGCGCACGAGTGCTGAACACCTCGACGTATAACGGCTTTTTGGCGCGGCTCAAGGCATAAACCATCGATAGTGAGCAAATTCTTTATCTTGCGGCAACAATCACGCGCGGCCTGTGGTCAAAATCCGGGATCAGCGCGCGCATGTTCCAGCCAGCCTCTGCAATCAAGGCCGCCACTGGTTCGGACTGCATGGCGCCGAGCTCCAGCATCAGGAGCCCGCCTGGCGCCAAGACGCGCCCGGCATCCGCGGCGATCGCCCGGTACGCTTCCAACCCCTCCGGGCCGGAAACCAGCGCGCTGCAAGGTTCATACTCACGAACCTCTGGGGAGACATCCGCAAGCTCTGCCTCGGAGAGATATGGCGGGTTGGAGACGATAAGGTCAAAACTGCCGCTTGTCCTTTCGAGCCAATTCGCTTGCTGGAGGTGCACGCGGCCCGCAACGCCGTGCGCCTCGGCATTGGCACGCGCTACCGTGAGCGCGTCGTCTGAGATGTCCACACCCGTCCCGGTCGCCTCCGGCCACTCTGCCAACAAGGTCACGAGCAGGCATCCCGATCCTGTCCCGAGGTCCA
>JBCDID010000040.1:0-14689 GCA_038749355.1 Pseudomonadota bacterium
GGTCGATCTCGTGTTGGTAGCCCATGCCGGTTTCTTCCAGGTTCGCCCGGAAGGTGCCGTCGATCAGCCCCACGGTCGGGACGTTCTGGATCCCTGAGAAACCGGCGGCTTTGATCTCGTCGAGGAAGCGGTCCATCAGCCGGAACGGGTCGGATGCGCAGACGCCTGCGAGGACGGGTGTTTTCTTGACCACAGGCAGGACCTCGCCCGCCATTTCCATGACGACCCCGTTTGCGTCACCATAGGGCATCAGTCCCGCGAGACTGCCACGCCCGGCCATGCGGTAGCGACCCGAGTTGTAGATGACGATCAGGTCGATCCCGCCCGCTTCCTCGCACTTGGCCGAGAGCCCGGTGCCCGCGCCGCCGCCGATGATCGGCTCGCCCCGGTCGCGCATGGCGCGGAATTTGGTCATAAGCTCGGTACGGTCGAACATTTATCCTCCTGCCGCGCGGGCGCGCGGGGTGCCGTGCAAGCTGCGGAAGGTCTGGACGACCAGCTCTGCAAACTCGGGGTCGTTGATGTTGTGCGGCGTGCGGATCAGCTGGCGCGAGGAGGTCTGGCTCACCGTCTCCTCTAGCGCCCGGAAGAGCGCTGCGTCCGCCGCGGGGTCGTGGAAGGCCTGTCCCGGAGCGTCCAGCGCCGAGACCCCGCCCTCCGGCAGGAAGAAGCGCACAGGCCCCGTCATCCGATTCAGCCGCTCACCGATCCATGCGCCCATGCGGGCGTTCTCCTCGGGTGTCGTGCGCATCAGCGTGATCTGCGGGTTGTGTTCGTAAAGCGTGCGGGTTCGGTAGTGCTCCGGCACGGTTTCGGGCGCGTTGAAGTTGACCATGTCCAGCGCCCCGCAGGCCCCGATATACGGACCGCCCGACCGGATCGCCGCACCAAAGCGGTCCTCGTTCGCGGGGAAGACCCCGCCCATCATCATGTCGCAGATCTCTGTGGTGGTCAGGTCGAGGATGCCGGTCAGCATGCCGCTGTCCAGCAGCTTCTCCATGGCCCGCCCACCGGTGCCGGTCGCGTGGAAGACGAGGCAGTCATAGTCCGCCTCAAGCGCTGCCGAGACTTGTTGCACGCAAGGCGTCGTCACCCCGAACATGGAGAGCCCTATGGCGGGTTTGTCCTGGGCAGGCAGCGTGGCACGGCGCGCCTTGACCATCCCGGCCAAAGCCCCGGCACCGTTGGCCAGCACCTGTCGCGTGATCGAGTTCAGCCCTTGCACGTCCGCCACCGAGTGCAGCATCAGCATGTCCGACGGGCCGACATATTGCTCGGTGTTGCCCGAGGCCACCGTCGAAATCATGACCTTGGGCACGCCTACTGGCAGCAACCGCATGGCGGGGGAGACCAATGCCGTGCCCCCGGACCCTCCCGCCGAGATGACGCCAGAGATGCCCTCCTGCGCGGCCATCCAGCGCTCGAAGGCGCGCGTCATGGCGGCCACTGCCGAGCCACGGTCGCCAGTGAACACCCCGGACACTCCGCGCGGGTGGAAAGCAGCGATGGCGTGGGGCGGAATTTCGGCGCCAGACGGCTTGCCGGAGGTCGAGAGGTCCACCAGTTGCGCCTGGACGCCCTCGGCCTTCAGAGTGTCACGGATGAAGCGGAGTTCCTCACCCTTGGTGTCCAGCGTGCCCGCGACCAGGACGCGAGACCCCGTGCCCCGAGACTTCGCGCTGAGAGGTTGAAGCGGCACGGTGGGGGTAGTGGTGGCCTCCGTGACCGTCCGCGCAGCGGCCTCGATCACGTGCACGGGCACGGGGCGCGACCAGCGGGTCGGGATCGACGGGTTGGAGAGGTAGACCCTGGCTGGACCCTTCGCGGTGTTCTCCACGGGCGTATCGGCATGGGCGGAAACAGGCCCCGGCGTCTCGTCATGCGCGTGCCGTCCGACGCCGAGCAGCGCCTGTTGCAGATCACGGTCCCCGGCCAGCAATCCGGAGTCCATCACCCGGTTGATCCGACCGTTTACCATGATGGCGACCTGCTCGGCGATGGCGCAGGCAACCCCGATGTTCTGCTCGATCACGAGTACGTCGATATCGCCTTCCTGGCCGAGGCGGATCAGCATCTCCTCGACTTGGGCGACGATGACGGGGGCCAGCCCCTCGGTCGGCTCGTCCATGACTAAGAGACGCGGGTTCAGGAGGAGCGCCCGCGAGATCGCCAGCATCTGCTGCTCACCGCCGGAGAGCTGCGCGCCGCCATTACTCCGCCGCTCGGCGAGGCGAGGGAATGTCCCGTAGATCCGCTCGATGGTCCACGCGCCGCCACGCTTCTCGACCAATTGCAGATGTTCATGAACTGTTAACGAACGCCAGAGCCGCCGCCCCTGGGGCACATAGCCGATGCCCATTCGGGCAATCTCGGCCGCAGGACGCCCGTTCAGCGCCTGCCCGTTGAACGCGATGGTGCCCGAGGCCGCGGGCTCCAGTCCCATGATGGTCTTGCAAAGCGTGGTTTTGCCCATCCCGTTGCGCCCGACGACCGAGAGCACGCCGTGGTCCAGCGTGAGGTCCACCCCTTGCAGCGCATGGGACTGGCCATAGTAGACGTTGAGGTCGCGGACCTCGAGGGTTGGAGTGCCCCGGTTGTGATCGCGCCGCTCAGCCATGTCGCGTACCATCGGTTCCACGAGCGCCCGGCCCGGGGCAACGGCCCGCAGGGCCCCGGACCTCGCCCGACCGTCCCGCGGGAGGGCGACTTGGCATCCGCCGGTGCTTAGCCTGAGCGTGGGGAGGTGTGGCGACCATAAAGTGCCACGCACCAAAGGTCATATCGCCCACCCCCGGTCGGGCTCGTCCTCCGACGGGCGATGTTCGCCTCAACTCAACCATGGGAGTGGCTCCCGTCGCCGAGGTAGAGGGCCTGAACCTCCTCGTCCTCCTCGATCTCGGCGGGCTTGCCTTCCTTGAAGATGCGCCCGTTGTGCATCATGGTCACGCTCTCGGCGACGCGGAGCGCCACGTCCATGTCGTGCTCGATGATGATGAAGCCCATATGGCCGGGCAGGCCCATGAGGATCTCGATCAGCTCGGAGCGTTCGGCGGGGGATAGTCCCGCTGCGGGCTCGTCAAAGAGGATGAAGCGCGGCGCGCCTGCCAGCGCCATGGCGATCTCAAGCTGGCGCTGCTGCCCGTAGGACAATTCCTCGACCTTGGTGTCGCGCACATCTTCCAGGTGCACGACCCGCACGAGGTTCTCGGCAGATGCCACAAGCGCGTCGTCCTGCCGGGGCCGCAGGAACGAGAACCGCGACCGCGAGACCCCGGTGCAGGAGAGGTAGATGTTGTCCAGCACGGTCAACCCGGTGAACAGGAGCGAGATCTGGTAAGTACGGCGCAACCCGCGGCGGATGCGCTCCTGCGGCGGGAAGGCCGTGATGTCCTCGCCGAAGAAGCGGATGGTGCCGGTGGTCGAAGGGAAGTCGCCAGTCACGCAGTTGAAGAGGGTGGTCTTGCCCGCGCCGTTCGACCCCAGTACCGCGCGGCGTTCGCCCGGGCGGACGGTGAGACTGACATCCTCCATGGCGGCCAGCGCGCCGAAGAATTTTGAGACGCCGCGCAGTTCCAGCGCGTTGGCGGTGCCCGTGGCGCCCAGCCTCTCGGAGATCGTTGTCGGCGCGGGGTTCGGGGTCAGGGCGTTCATGGCGCCTCCCCCCCCCGGTCGAGCAGAGGATCGCGATTGCGGGAGTCCTTGAACTTGTCCCAGAGCCCGAGGATGCCGTCAGGCGACCAGAACACGATGACTAGGAAGCCGACGCCGATCAGCAACTGGAACCGGTCGCCGGACAGACCGACTGCGATGAGGGCGTCGATGGCGAAGGTCTCGAGCAGCACAAAGATGAAGGCGCCGATGAACGGCCCGATCGGGTGGCGCAACCCGCCAATGACCGCAATGACCAGAACGTCGATGACCGGGCCGATCCCCGCTGTGCCCGGCGAGATTTGGGAGAGGTTCCAGGTTTGCAGGATCCCTCCGAGCCCTGCCAGCAGTGCGGCGAAGGAGTAGGCGGCGACCCTGTGTCCGGTGACGTTGAACCCCAGTGCTGCCATGCGGCGGGGGTTGTCGCGGATGCCTTGCAGCGCGAGCCCGAAGGGTGCCCGCGAGACATAGAGTACCGCGAGGAAGCAGAGCACCGCCCAGAACAGTGTCAGGTAGTAGAACGGGACCGCCTGCTGCCATTGCACCCCAAAGAGCGACGGCGGAAGCACTCCGTTGAACCCGGAGAACCCGTTGAAGATCACGTAGTTCTGCCGGGTGAAGTAGAAGAACGCCGCCGCGATGGCCAGCGTGATCATGATTGTGTAGATGCCCTCGGTCCGGACGGCGAGCCAGCCCGCGAGCGTCCCGAAGATCACCGCCACGGCCAGCGCCATCGGGATGTTTACGTACCAGGGCCAGCCGAGGGAGATCGTCTCGATGGCCGAGACGCCAAAGATCGCGACCATGTACCCGCCCACGCCCGCGATGGACATCTGCACGAGGGAGACCATGCCGCCGTATCCCGCGAGGAACATCAGGCTGAGCGCGATGATGCCGGTGTAGAAAGTGCGTCCGAAGATGTCATTCAGCACGAAGTCGCCCGCGATGGCCGGCATGATCAGGAGCAAGAGGCCGAGGACGTAGTAGGGCGCGGGGATGCGCTCGACCCAGGTCGGTTGGAGGCCGGTGTTCGTGTCCACTACTGCCATCAGGCGCGCCCCATCAGGCCCTGCGGCCGGAATGCCAGCACGAGCACCATGATCAGGAAGGTCAGCACCACCGCGTAGGTCGGGAAGTAGACCGACCCGAATTGTTCCGCGAGCCCGATCAGGAGCGCGCCGATGGCGGCCCCCGGAATGGACCCCATGCCGCCCACGATGACGACGACAAGAGATGCGAGGAGGAAGCGGACGTCCTCACCCGGTGCGACCGACTGGAAGGTGCCGCCCACGACGCCCGCGATGCCGGCGAGCCCCGCGCCGAAGGCGAAGACGCCGAGGAACACCAGCTGGATCCGTGCGCCCGTGGCCGACAGCATGTCCCGGTCATCCACGCCTGCCCGGATCAACATGCCGATCCGCGTGCGGTTCAGCGCGAGCCACATGGCGATGCCGACCACGACCGCTGCGGCGAAGATGACGATGCGCACGAGAGGGTACTTCAGGTAGATCAGGTCGCCGGAGGAGCGCTTGACGCCGGTGACAAGGAAGGTCTCCATGGGCCCCGACAGCCAGGACGGCGCGCCGATATTGTAGAAATCCCCGCCCCAGATCCACAGCATCAGGTCGGCCATGACGATGGATATGCCGATGGTCACAAGGGTCTGGCGGAGGTCCTGCCCCTCCATCCGCCGGAAGACCAGCAGTTGCAGCGCGATGCCGAAGAGACCGACGATGATGAAGGCGGCGGGGAAGGCGATGAGCCAGTAGCCGGTCCACTCGGCGACGACAAACCCGATGTATCCGCCGAGCAGGTACAAGGACCCGTGCGCGAGGTTCACGTTCCGCATCAGCCCGAAGATCAGCGTAAAACCGGAGGCCACGAGGAAGTAGAGCCCGCCCAGCGTGACGCCATTGAAGAGCGCGTTCAGGAAGATCTTCTTGCGCCCGATCAGCTCGACCAGCCATTTGGGCCAGACGGCGAAGATCATCCACAAGAGGACAGCCGCCGCGATGACGAACACGGTGGTCCAGTAGGGATGCCTGCGGGCGAAGTCAGTCATGGCCCGACGCTAGGGGCGCGAACGCGCGCCGGACGTACCCGAGCGTCTGCTCCGGTTCCGCTGGATCGCCTTTAGATTCCGGCCTTAGACGAAATGCGCAACACGACGGTAATCTGTAGGCGGAATGCCTACGTTCGAGGTGAAGAACCGCGTGAAACTCGCCTGACTGGCAAAGCCGAGGTCCAGCCCGATATCGGTCACGGACTTGGACGTGGTCATCAGATCGTCGATGGCGTGCTCGGCGCGCAGCGTGTTCAGGTAGAGGTTGGGCGTTATCCCCATCTGCATCTTGAAGAGCTTGAAGAAGTGCGGGCGCGACAGGCCGACCTCACGGGCAAGATCGTCCATGCCGGCGTCCTCGGTGTAGCTCTCCTGCATGACGCGCAGTGAACGGCGCACACGGAAATCGTTGAAGCGGCTGCGCACATGGGCCAGCCGGGGCTGGTCGCGCATGCCCCGCCAGCTCTGGTCGAAACACTCGCGGGTGGTCTCGAAAAGAAAACCGTCGAATCGGTCCGAGGGCTGGTCATCCAGCAACAGGGATGTCAGCCGCCCGACCCACATCTCGACCTTGGGCGTCATGCGGATGGCAGGTGTCCCGAAGCTGAGCGCGAACTCGGCGGAGTTTGAGTTCTCCAGAAACCACATCGGCTTAATGTAGAGGGTCAGCACATAGCTGTACTCGTCCTCGCAGACCGGCGTGAAACTGTGCGGCTCCCACGGACTGACCGCGATGCCCTGGCTCTGGTCTAGCATCAGTTCGGTCTCGCCGACCTGCATGCGGCCGGTCCCGCCGCCGAGATAGAAAATGAGATGTCCCTCGCGATGGGCGTGGGTGATCAGCGGCTTGTCCAGCTCGTAGAGGGTCGCGCGCCCGAACGAGCCATGATGGACCGAGATTGCTCTGGCCATCCTATTCCTCCCTGGCAAAGGGCCGTCTGTCTAATTGCGTTGCGGCCTCTTCTGGTTGAATGAGGGCCCGATTCGTCCCTTTTGGCAAGTTTCGGGTCGGGCAATGAGACCCCGGGACATGATGTCCCCATTTGTTCTCACTTTATTCATGTGCTGTGCGCTGAAGCGCCTCCGATCCTTGCACAGTGTGCAGGATGCCCAGGATGTCCTCGCGGTTGAGATGCTTCGGTCCGTTCGTGATGGCGCGGTCGCGGGAGGCAAGCTCCGCAGCGCGCGGCAAGTCTCGCGGCGAAACGCCGAGCGCGTCGAGTGTCGTGACCAGCGGCAACCCGGCGATCAGTCCGCCGAGCCCGCGATGCAGGCTCTCGCCCGCATCCAGTTCCAGTGCCCGCCGCAGCGGCGCTGTGCGTCCGTTCATACCGTTCCCATACGTGCGCGACAGTTCGGGGATCAGCACGCCGCCGAGCACGCTGGGGTCAATGGCCTGATCCGACACGCTGGCCACCGCATTGCTGATCGCGTGCACGGCGCAGAGCCCTTTCTGCAGCGCGAGCGAGCTGTTGAGCCCTGCGGCCATCATCTCTCGGCGCGCGGGCAACTCGTCACTGCGTACGACCTTTCGGACGTTCTTGACCACCCGGGACAGGGAATCGAGCGCCATGGCGTCGGCGGGCGGGTTGTAGCCCGGTGCAAGATAGGCATTCACGGCTCGGGCGAGGATGCCGGCCGCCGCGATGGCGCTTTCCTGCGGGCTCGCGCCCAGTGTCAGCGTAGGGTCGCAGATCGTGACCGAGGGGATCAGGTGCTGCGAGGAGAACAGCGCCTGCCCGCCCGCGTCCAACCGGACCCGGGTGTAATCGGTGATCGCCGATGCAAACCCCAGGATCCCCGGGATTGCATAGAGGTCCGGGAGTGCGGCGGAGATCCGCTGGGCCCCACCCTCCTCTGCCGAGAGCTCGGCGATGGGAATGTCATAGGCGATGGCCAGCCGGGCGACCTTGGCCAGATCCATGGCCCGGTTCGACCCGAAGGCGATGATCAGGTCGCTGTCAAAGGCGGCATAGGCCCGCGCGATCTGGGCCGCTGCCCGCTCCGTCGGGCGGTAAGGTACCGCCGAGAAGACCTCCGCCTGCGTGCGGATCGGGAAGCTCGAGAAGAACCGCTCTGCCACGGCTCCTGTCAGATGACCTTCCTCTGCCACGATCAGCGGGCGGCGTTTCGAGTGCAGCTCCATCTCCGAACGCAGTGCCTCTTCCAGCACGCCATCGGCGAAGTGCACGCGGGTCAGGTAGTTGATCAGGGTCATGCTGTCCGGCCCCTGAGACAGGTCCGCGCATTGCGCAAAAAGACCCGGGCACATAATGCGCCCGGGTCCAGGGAGTGACTCAGTAGGTCGCCTTGCAGGCCGGGTTCTCGCGGCTTGGCGCACCCAGCGAAGCGAACTTGGCCGCGTCAATGCCCAACGTCTGCGGCACGGCCGGGTCCATCGAGATGAACTTGTTCACGAGGTTGCCGTTCGAGTCCTCGATCACCTCAGAGATGAACGTGGCCGCGGTCGCCTGGCGGTTGCCATCCAGCGTCACCTTGCCGGTCGGGCTGTCCAGTTCCAGTCCCGCGAGGCACTGGCGGAACGCCGCGTGGCCATCCGACAGATCACCGTTCACCTCGTTCAGGCAGGTCATCGTGGCCGCCGTCGCATTGTAGTAGAGCGTCGACAGGAGCGATGGCGCCGGGAAACGCTGGTCCGGCGGGAAGGTGTCCTGGTAGAGCTTCACGTACTTTTTCCAGTCCGGATCGTCCCACGTGTCGGCCTGCGGGCCCGAGGATGGCGTGCCGATCAAAGCGCGCTTCGCGTCGCCCTTGGAGTTCAGCACCGTGCCGTCCACCATGATCGTGCCGCCGATCAGGTTCGCGTCACCGCCTGCCTGCTGGTACTGGTTCAGGAAGTTCACGGCGTCACCGCCGCCCAGCCCCAGATAGATCGCGTCCACGTCATCCGGCAGGGCCGCGATGATGGACCCGAAATCCTTGGTGCCCAGCGGCACCCAGAAGCGCTCGGTGATCTCTCCACCGGCCTGGCAGAAGTCCAGCGCAAAGCCGAACACTTGGGTGTAGATGAAGGAGTAGTCCTCGCCGATGGTGGCCACCGACTTGTAGCCTTTGACGTCATGGACATACTTGCCCAGACCCCAGGACCACTGCGCGCCGTCCGAGTTGAACCGGAAGAAGTTGTCCGACGGGTTGACGAAGGTGGTTTCCTGCGCGCCCGACGAGCCGTTGATGAAGGTCGCCTGCGGCTGCGTCTTGGAGTAGTCGCGGATCGCGATCCCCTCCGATCCGGACAACGGCCCGATGATCACGTCGAGACCGTCCTGCTCGACCAGCTTGCGCGCGGCTCGCACGGCGCTGTCGGGCGAGGCGTCGGTCGACTGGATGACCAGCTCGATCTCCTTGCCCCCGGCCTTGCCGCCGAACGCGGCCAATGCGGTCTTGATCCCGCGCACGCCATCCTCGCCGAGCACGGTATAGGTGCCTTCCAATGTCGCCATGACGCCAACGCGCAGCTTGTGCCCGTCTGCCTGGGCAACCCCGGCGGCAAGCACCGCGATCGCGGAAATCGCGCCAAGAAGTTTCTTGTTCATTCGAACCTCCCTTAAGTGTTCCGCCTTAGATGCCGCTTTGTCCGCGGCATGTGGCTGACACCACCATGACTCGGGGCGGGAGAGGCGCGATTTCGGGTGATCTACCGGATATACCGTCCAGTCTGATTTTTGCCCCGGCGGTCGCGCGGTCAGACGGGCAGCGGCGCGTTCGCGCTTTCCTGTTTCAGTTCGACAGCGACGAAAATCATGGTGGTGTCGCCCACATTCTCGAGGTTGTGGAGCGCGAACTCCCCTTGGCCCACATCATAGAAGTGGGTGAGCCCCGCTTCGTAGTTGCTTTCATATGTCGTGCCGTCATAGGTCCGCTGCAGGAACCGCCCCGGGGTGACTGCCGTCCAGAAATAGGTCAGCACGTGGCGGTGCACCGGCATCTTCTCGCCCGGCGCGAGCGTCATGCGCCAGACCCTGACGGCCTCGTTCTCGAAGACAAGATCCGTGCCGATGTGCCCGTTGAATTCGTTGGTCTCGAACTCCTGCCGCATGCTCTCGGTCCAGTTGCGGAAGCCGGATGTGGCAAGCTCTCCGGACCGGAAGCTGTCTGCCTGCCCCGTCACCGCCGATGTGCTCTCCGGCCGCCATTGCGCGCGGGTGCCGCCGAGGGAGAGCGGCACGTTCACACTCAGCTTCTTCAGTTCCACGGCGACAAAGATCATTGTCGTGTGGCCGACATTCTCGAGGTTGTGGAGCGCGTACTCGCCCCAGCCGACATTATAGTAGTGGGTCAGCCCCGCCTCGTAGTCGCTCTCGTATGTTGTCCCGTCATAGGTCCGCTGGAGGAACCGGCCCGGCGTCACCGCCGTCCAGAAATACGTCAGCACATGGCGATGCACCGGCATCTTTTCGCCGGGCTTCAGCGTCATGTGCCAGACCCTCACGCTGTCGTTCTCGAAGACGAGGTCCGTGCCGATATTGCCATTATAGGCGTTCTGGCGGAACTCCCTGTGCATGGCGTCGGACCAGCCCTCGAAGCCCGAGGTTGTCAGCTCACCCGACCGGAAGCTGTCCGCCTGTGCCGTTGAATCAGGTGGCGCCTGCGTGGCGTGTGGTGGAATGGGCTGCCCCGGTACGTTCGCCCCCGCCGCTGCGAGGTCCTCGGCCGTCAGACCCTCGGCCAGGATCAGCGTGCCCTCGACCGAGTCGAGCCGGAGGTTGATCATCGATTGGTATTCCGGCGAGTTGTACCAGCGCATCGCCTCGTCGCGCGACGGAAAGCGCAGGATCACCAGCCGGTCATGCCCGGTCTGGCCCTCCACGATCTCTGTCTGCTCGTTCACGCAGAGGATGTCGACATCGTATTTGTTGAGGCAATCCACCGCGCGCGGCACGTAGACATCGTTCACCGTCGCACGGTCCAGCACCTTGTGGCTGGCCACGAAGTAGACCGGCTTGGCCGCACCGCTGGTCACGATCGTCTCCCCCTTGCGCCCGGTTTGCCGAGAGTGCTCGGGCCTTCGTGCGAGCGCCATACCGTGCAGTCTCTTTTTGGTTGGGTGCTGGCCTGATATCCGCTCTGGTTGACGCGATGGTCAAGTTGACCACCCAGAACTGTTTAACCATGATGATCCCGAGGGGCGCGCCCATCTGGGCTCCGGCGGGCTTGTTTGCCGGGCGCCGAGGACGCTTCCCGCTCAACGCGATTCAGGGAGAAACTCGCATGAAATTCACAGCTTTCGGATTGGCCGCCGGGGCGGCACTGGCCCTTGGTCTTGCGGCACCGGCGCAGGCCGAGCAGAAATTCATCTCGATCGGCACAGGCGGTGTGACGGGCGTCTACTACCCCACGGGCGGTGCGATCTGCCGTCTGGTGAACAAGGACCGCAAGGAGCACGGCATCCGCTGCTCGGCGGAATCCACGGGCGGCTCGATCTACAACATCAACACGATCCGCGCGGGCGAACTGGAGTTCGGCGTGGCACAGTCGGACTGGCAGTACCATGCGTTCAACGGCACCTCGAAGTTCGAGGATGCAGGCAAGTTCGAGAACCTGCGCGCGGTGTTCTCGGTCCACCCAGAGCCGGTGACGGTCATCGCGTCCGAGGCCTCGGGCATCTCGAACATCTCGGACGTCAAGGGCAAGCGGCTGAACATCGGCAACCCTGGGTCCGGTACCCGCGGCACCTGGGAGGTCATGGAATCGGCCATGGGCTGGGAGCGTGGCGACCTGAAACTGGCTGCCGAGATGAAGTCAGCCGAGACAGGCCAGGCGGTCTGCGACGGCAAGATCGACGCCTATTTCTGGCTGGTCGGGCACCCGTCCGCGCTGACCCAGGAGAGCTTGGCGACCTGTGCGGCCAAGCTGGTCAACGTGACCGGGCCTGCCATCGACAAGCTGGTTGCAGACAACCCGTTCTACCGCAAGGCCACGATCCCTGCGGGCATGTACAACAATGCCGAGGACATCCAGACCTTCGGCGTCGGCGCGACCTTCGTGTCGTCGGCTGATGTGCCCGACGAGGTCGTCTACACGGTCGTCAAGGCGGTTTTCGAGAACTTCGACCAGTTCAAGAAGCTGCACCCGGCCTTCGCGAACCTGACCGAAGAGCAGATGATCAAGGACTCGCTCTCGGCCCCGCTGCATGACGGTGCGGCCAAGTATTATAAGGAGCGTGGCTGGATGTAGCCCTTCGGGCTTCGGTGCATCACGGCGCGGCAAGCGCGCCTTTGGATGCACCCTACGCGGGGCAGGGCCGCTGATGTTGGCCCTGCCCGATCTGACCCCGGGGGAGATGCACCATGACGACCGCTGACGACAGTCTCGACAAGTTCACTGCGACCGACACAGGCGGGCGCAATCCCGTCGGCTGGCAGAAGGGCGTTATCTTCTGGGGTGCGCTGGCCTGGGCATTCTTCCAGCTCTACATCGCCTCCGCCGTCCCCTTCTGGGTGCAGGAGCAGATCGGCTGGGGTGTCGTCACCAACTCGGACGCACGCCGCATCCACCTCGCCTTCGGCCTCTTTCTGGCGGCCATGGCGTTCCCCTTATTCAAGTCGAGCCCGACCAACCGCATCCCCTGGTATGACTGGGTGCTTGCCGGGCTGGGCATTGCGGCCTGCCTTTACGCCGTCTTCCTGCGCAACGAGATCGCCGTGCGCGCGGGCCTGCCCACGACCGGCGACCTGATCGCCTCCACCGTCGGCATGGCGCTGGTGCTGATCACCGTCTACCGTGCGCTCGGCCTGCCACTGGTCATCGTCGCGGGCTGTTTTCTCATGTACACCTTCTTCGGCGACGCCCGCTGGCTGCCCGAGGTGATGCAGTGGAAGGGTGCCTCATACGGCAAGGCCATGTGGCACTACTGGATGCAGGGCGAGGGCGTGTTCGGCGTCGCCCTCTCGGTCTCGGCATCCCTGATCTTCCTCTTCGTGCTTTTCGGCTCGATCCTCGAGAAGGCGGGTGCGGGCAACTATTTCATCAAGGTCTCCTTCGCGCTGATGGGGCACTTGCGTGGCGGGCCCGCCAAGGCCGCCGTGGTCGCCTCGGCCATGTCGGGCCTCTATTCGGGCTCGTCGATCGCCAACACGGTCACCACGGGCACCTTTACCATTCCGCTGATGAAGCGCACGGGCTTCACGCCCGAGAAGGCTGGCGCGGTCGAGGTTGCCTCCTCGACCAATGGCCAGCTGACGCCACCTGTCATGGGGGCCGCGGCCTTCCTGATGGCCGAGTTCACCGGCGTCTCCTACACGGACATCATCAAGCACGCCCTTGTGCCTGCCCTCGTCAGCTATATCGCGCTGGTCTATATCGTGCACCTCGAGGCGATGAAGCTGGGTCTGAAAGGGCTGGAGAAGCCGTCGACCACCACGACCGTCGCGCAGAAGCTGATCGGTGTGCTGACTGGGTTCATCGGCGTCGCCTTCCTGGGCATGGCGGTCTATTTCGGCATGGGCTGGATCAAGGTCGCCGCACCCGACATGGCGTTCCCCATTGTCATCGCGCTGTGTACGGTCGGGTATCTGATCCTGCTCTGGTACGCCTCGCGCCTGCCTGATCTGGTGGTGGACGACCCGAACGCGCCGATCACGGAACTGCCCAAAGCGGGCGAGACCGCCATGACCGGGCTCTACTATATCCTGCCCATCGTCATCCTGATCTGGTGCATCGTGATAGAGCGCCTGTCACCTGCGTTCTCGGCCTTCTGGGCGACGCTGGCGATGATTGCGGTGACAATCACTCAGCATCCGATCAAGGCGATCATGCGCGGCGAGGGCCGGGTCGGTGCTGCTTTCGCGCATGGATGGGGCGAGTGGATTGACGGCATGGTCTCCGGATCGCGCAACATGATCGGGATCGGGGTCGCGACGGGGGCCGCCGGGATCATTGTCGGCACGATCTCGCTGACCGGCGCGCACCAGGTGATCGGCGAACTCGTGGAATACGCCTCCGGCGGCTACCTGATGGTCATGCTGTTCCTGGTGGCGATCATGAGTCTGATCCTCGGGATGGGCCTGCCAACAACGGCGAACTACATCGTGGTGAGCTCGCTGATGGCGCCGGTGATCCTGACGCTGGCGGCACAGCAGGGGCTGATCCTGCCGCTGATCGCGGTGCACCTCTTTGTCTTCTATTTCGGGATTCTGGCCGACGATACGCCCCCGGTTGGGCTGGCGGCGTTCGCGGCGGCGGCGATTTCGAAGGGCGACCCGATCAAGACCGGTATCCAGGGCTTTGCCTATGATATCCGGACGGCTTTGCTGCCGTTCCTGTTCATCTTCAACACCGAGCTTCTGCTGATCGATGTCGGTCCCATAAAGGCGGTGTTTGTCTTCGCGGTCGCGGTGGTGGCGATGCTATTGTTCGCGTCGGCGACGCAAGGATGGTTCCTGACGCGCAACCGAATCTGGGAGTCCGCCTTGCTGCTGCTGGTGGCGTTCACCCTGTTCCGCCCGGGTTACTGGCTAGATCAGATGCAACCACCTTATGTCGAGACGCCGCCGGAGATGGTCTACGAGGTGGTCGGCAATGCGCCCGACAACGGCGTGCTGACTTTCGTGGTATCGGGGCCTGATTTTGACACGGGGGAGATGGCCTCGACCACGCTTCTGGTGCCCATGGGCGATCGGGCCGAGGCGATCAAGCGGCTGGAGGGCGCGGGCCTCACGGTTATCCTGGAGGACGGGTTCGCCAAGATCGACGAGCCGTTCCCCCAGACGCCGTTCTTCGACAAGATCGGGACCATGTTCGACTATTACGGGGACACGCCCGTGCACGTGTCGACCATCAAGGCGGAGGCGCAGCGGCTGCCGAAGGAGATCTTCTATCTGCCTGCGTTGCTGCTGCTGGGCCTGATCTGGCTGATGCAGTCGCGCAGGCGGGAAGTCGAACCGGCCTGATCAGAAAGTCCGCCTTCGGGCGGACTCGTTGTTTGACATCTCAATGACAAACGGAAACTGTGCTTTTGGA
>JBCDID010000041.1:0-14589 GCA_038749355.1 Pseudomonadota bacterium
ATCCTGATGGCCATCACCGCAGCGGTCGCGCTGTGGTTCCTCAGTC
Organism: Pseudomonadota bacterium; assembly: GCA_038749355.1. GTDB lineage: Bacteria > Pseudomonadota > Alphaproteobacteria > Rhodobacterales > Rhodobacteraceae > Thermohalobaculum. The sequence goes on from JBCDID010000041.1 coordinate 47, forward strand.
GTGATCTCGTGCCGCCCGACCGGGTGCGCTTCGCGTCCGGTGGCGAGGGCGGCGGTTATCACGGCATCGCGCTGGCCTACCGAGACATCTTGGCCCGCGACGGGATCGAGGTCGAAGTCCTGACCACGGCGGGATCAGTCGAGAATGCTCGATTACTTACGGACGGCTCCGCTGATGTCGGCGTGCTTCAGGGTGGTGTCGAAGCCAGCCCGGCACTGGAGACGCTCGGCAACCTGTTCCTCGAGCCCCTCTTCGTCTTCACCCGCGCGCAGTCGCCGATCCCGGCCAACCCTGGCACATGGCGCGGCCTTGAACTCGCGGTCGGCGGAGAGGGGTCGGGAACACGAGCGGCCTACCGTTCCCTGTCCGAGGCTGCCGGAATTCCACCAGATAGCAACACGCTGGTGGCACGGGGCGGAACGGCAGGCGCCAATGCGCTCCTGGCGGGCGAGGTTGATGCTGCTCTGTTTGTGGCGCCGTTGGAGGCTCCCTATCTGGCGCCCCTATTCGCCTCCGATGAGGTCCGCTTATTGGGACTCGGCTATCTCGATGCGCTGACCGGACGGTTGGAGCAGTCGGCGCATATCCAGCTCCCGGCCGGCGGGATCAGTCTTTCCCCCGTCGTCCCGCGCGAAACGATTGAGATGGTCGCCATGGTGGCACGGCTCGCGGCCCAACCGGACCTGCACCCCGCACTTGTCGATCGGCTGGTCGAGGCGGCGCGGGAACTGCACTCCGGCCGCACGGCCATCCACGCGGAGGGGCGCTTCCCGAACACCGACCGAACATCGCTGACCGCGGACGCCTATGCCCGCGACCTGATCCGCTCCGGGCCGAGCCCGCTCCAGGACTACCTGCCCTATTGGGTGGTCGCCCAGATCAACCGCTTTGCGATCCTGCTGCTGCCGATCTTCTTCCTGCTGCTGCCGCTTCTGAGGCTGCTGCCAACCATCTACCGCTGGCGGATGCGGGCGCGGGTCTACAGCTACTATCAGGACATTCGCACGCTGGAGACGGCGGCGCACAATGCCGACCCCGGCGCACTCGGCGAACTCGACGCGAAGCTGGCGCGGATCGACGAGGAGCTTGCCAGTCTCAGCCTTCCCTTGCCCTATCGCGACTATGCCTATACGGCCCGCCTGCACGTGGACTTGGCGCGGCGCAAGATCGCCAACCGGAAGGCAGGATAAGGGACGCACGCGCATGAGCAGCCCCTCGACATTCGGCACGGCGGCCTATGGTGGCGCGGGCTGGTCACAGCGCACCAAGGCCCATGCCGAGGAGATGGGGTCCATCTGGCGCGGCGGGCTCGATACCGAATGGCGGCCGTTGAAGACCGTGCTCCTGCGCCGCCCCGGGGCCGAGATTGCGGTGGACGATGTAGACGCGGCCCAGCAATTGGAGGCGTTGGATCTTGCCCGCGCTCAGGACGAGCACGACGCGCTGGCCGCCGCCTATGCGGAGGCAGGTGTCGAGGTCCTGCAGGTGCCAGAGACATTCCCCGCCCAACCCAACCGCATGTTCTGCGCCGACCTCTTCGCCATGACGCGGGAGGGGGCGGTGCTGGCAAGGCCCGCCTCGACGGTGCGTGCCGGGGAAGAGGTCGCGGTCGCTCAGGCACTTACGACCGCGCGGGTTCCGATCCTGCGAACGCTGACGGATGAGGCGACCTTCGAGGGTGCGGACCTGATGTGGCTCGATCCCGGAACGGCGATCATTGGTCTGGGGCTCCGGACCAACCGTATGGCCGCGTCGATGGTCGAAGACGTATTGGCCCTGCAAGACGTAGACCTGATCCGCGTGGACTTGCCGTTCGGGACCATGCACCTGATGGGCATGCTGCGGATCGCGGACAGGGATCTGGCGATTGCGTGGCCCCGGCGGACGCCCCATGCGGCGGTCATGGCGCTGCGGGCGCGGGGCTACCGGGTCGAGTTCCTCGAAATCACGAATGAGGTCGAGGCCAACCGAGCGCTGAACTTCGTGACCCTCGGGCCGCGCCGGATCCTGATACCCGCGGGCAATGACACGACGAAGGCGTGGTATGAGAGCCTCGGAATAGAGGTGATCGAGACGCCCATGTTTGAGCTGCGCAAGGCCGCAGGTGCGGTGGGCTGCTTGACCGGCATCGTTTCGCGCGAGCTCGTATAGCCGCCTCAGGTGAGGTCACTTTCCCCCGAGATGTTGCCCCGCAATTGGTCGAGCGTCCGGACTAGGGCATTCAGATCCTCAGCCGCGAAGCCGGTTCCCTCCACGATACATCGGGTGATGGCCGGGCTGTGTCTTTGCAGATCCCGTCCGCTTTCTGTGAGGGACACGATCACCTGTCGCTCATCCTCGGTACTGCGCGCGCGTCTGATGTGGCCGAGCGTCTGTAACCGCTTCAGCATCGGGGTCAGCGTACTGGTGTCCAGCCTGAGCTGCTTGCAGAGCGCTCCAACCGTCTGGTGGTCATGCGACCATAGCGCCATCAGTGTGATGTACTGCGGATAGGTCAGCCCGATCTCGGCCAGCAGCGGCTTGTAGGCGCGATTGATGGCGTGCTGTGCCGAGTAGACGGCAAAGCAGATGTACTCGTCGAGATGTTCGGGAAGCTGGTCTTTCACAGGCAGGCCTCCTCGCATCGGGCACAAAACTATCGTGCACTACATAAATTCTATTGACTTAGGCGCAAGAGGCAAATTAGATCGCGCACATATATATCGCACACGATCTAAATGGAGGCACGCATGTCCTGGTTACCCAGCTTGCTCACCCAAACACCCGAAGAAGGCTACGAGCTGGCCATCAAACTCTCGCGAATGGCCGTGAAAAAGACCCAACCCGATGACGCGGCGCGCGCTCGGATGCGTCCGGAATATGTCAATGATGCGAACGGGTTGACGCAAGTTTCCTTGGTCGTGGCAGCCAACTTCGAAACTATTGCAAAGGCCAACGACTACTGGCGCGGCTGATCGGCCCCTTGCACCGCCCTGCCATCCGTCGCACCTTGGCTCGGAGGCAAATCAAAGCTAAGGCGAGGCATGAGCGGTGCCCCCCAAATCGAGCGGCTCATCGATCTGATGGCCAAGCTACCGGGGCTCGGCCCCCGGTCGGCGCGCCGTGCCGCACTGCAACTGGTCAAGCGCAAGGACCGGCTGCTGGTCCCGCTGGCCGCCGCCATGGCCGAGGTTGCAGCCGACGTGAAAGTGTGCCGGATCTGCGGAAACATCACCACCCAGGACGTATGCGAGATCTGCCAGGACCCACGCCGCGCCAATGGCGTGCTCTGCGTAGTCGGGGATGTAGCGGACCTATGGGCCATGGAGCGCGCCGCCGTATTCCGGGGGCGCTATCACGTGCTGGGCGGGCTTTTGTCCGCGCTGGACGGGATCACGCCCGAGACCCTGCGCATCCCCCAGCTCGCCCAACGCATCCGGACGGAAGAAATCTCTGAGGTCATCCTAGCGCTCAACGCGACCGTAGACGGGCAGACGACCGCGCACGTGATCGCTGAGTACCTTGAGGACACGAACGTCGAGATCACCTCGCTCGCCAAGGGCGTCCCCATTGGCGGCGAACTGGATTACCTTGACGACGGTACGATCTCGGCCGCACTTTCGGCACGCAAAGCGCTCTGAACCCGCGCTTCACAGGCGCCGGGAGAACCAGAACGTGTTGCGGATCTCCTCGCGCTGCTCGAATCCCTGTGCCTCGATCCTCCGACAGATCGACTGCACGTCCGCGTCCCCACCTGCAAGCAAACTTGGGTGCAGTTCGATCACCACATGCCGCAGCGTTGCGGGCCAGACAGGGTCATGGTCCAGCAGCACGGCCTCGGACCCTTCGATATCGCAGACAAGCACATCAGGTTGCAGCCCATATGTCTCACAGGCTCGGGACATGTCCCAGATCTGCTCTCGCTCTCCCGGCTCTCCACCGTCGCTGACCGCCACCATGCCGCCGAGCGAACCGTTCTTGTCATCAAACCCGGAAACCGAGAGGCTGTCTCGGACCTGCCAGACCGGGAACCCGAACCCTGCGACGACCTTTGTCTGCGGGCTTTCCTCCAGCCATGTCCTGGAATAGGCGACCAGATCAGCAGACGCTTCGATCGCCACCAGCTTCCCCCCGGCCCCGATCCGATGCGCGATCACGGAAGAGACGATGCCGATGGAGCTTCCCATTTCGAGCACCTGCATGCCGGGTTCCAGCAGTTCGGCGAGCAGCCTGCGTTCCTCCGCCTCGTAGCCACCCGCCAGCAACAGGCGCTTCACTCCGAACGAATAGGGAGCCCCCCGAACCCGAACCTTCACCCCATCGATCTCGGCGAACTTGGGCCAGTAGAGCTCCGGCACCAGATGCCTCAGCAGGACACGGCGCGTCGCCAGGAGCGCTTTCTTCAGGTTCAACGTCTGTACCTCGCGGAGGGATAGCGGGCGGCCCGGGACCATCGCCCGTCTACCTTGTGATCTCGTGAACGGCAATCCGGGTGGGTGCGAGGCGCCTAGTCCTGTGAGATGCCCGAGCCCAGAGCGACCTCAGATCCCTGCCTCCTGCGCGATCTGCGCACGAGATTTGCGGGCACGTTCAGTTGCGGATTTCAGCTGCCCACAGGCCGCCAGAATGTCCTGCCCACGCGGGGTTCTGATCGGCGAGGCATAACCCGCCCGATTCACGATCTCGGCGAAGTCCTCGATCCGGTCCCAGTCTGAACGCTCGTAAATCGACCCGGGCCAGGCATTGAACGGGATCAGGTTGATCTTCGCCGGGATGCCCCGGATCAGTTTGACCAGCCGCTTCGCATCCGCGTCCGTGTCGTTCACGCCTTTCAGCATCACATATTCGAACGTGATCCGCTCGGCGTTCGACAGCCGGGGGTACGCCCGGCAGGCCTCCATCAGGTTTTCGATCGGAAACTTGCGGTTGATGGGCACCAGGGTGTTGCGCAGATCGTCAGTGGTCGCGTGCAGCGAGATCGCCAGCAGGGTCTCCGCCTCCGCACCCCAGCGCCCGATCTCGGGCACCACACCGGATGTGGACAGCGTGATCCGGCGGCGGCTCAGCGAAAGCCCCTCTCCGTCCATCACGATCCGCATGGCGTCGCGCACGTTTTCGGTGTTGTAGAGCGGTTCGCCCATGCCCATCAGGACGATATTCGTGAGACGCCGCTTCTGGGTCGCCTCGTGCCCCCACTCGCCCAGATCATCGCGGCAGACAAGGATCTGACCAACAACCTCCGACGTCTCGAGGTTGCGCACCAGCTTCTGCGTGCCTGTGTGGCAGAACGGACAGGTCAACGTGCAGCCGACCTGCGAAGAGACACATAGCGTGCCGCGGTCTTCCTCGGGGATATAGACCGCCTCGACCTCATGCCCGCCAGCGATGCGCAGGAGGTACTTCCGGGTGCCGTCTTCCGAAATTTGGCGGGTGATGACTTCCGGCCGGCCGACATCGTAGGCTGCCGCCAGATCCGCGCGGAACCCCTTTGAAAGGTTCGTCATGGCATCGAAGTCGGAGACGCCCTTGTTGTATATCCAGGCCCAGAGCTGGTTGGCGCGCATCTTGCGCTGCTTCTCGGGCACGCCGAGTTCTGCCATGGCCGCCAGCATCCCGTCGCGCGTGAGCCCCACGAGGTTCGGGCGCGACACCTCCCGCGGGATCGTCGCGAAGTCCGGGCTGATGGCAGTGGTCACCGGGCGCTGGTCGGTCATGAGCCGCTTTCCTATCGAAGGCGCTGCGCCTAACACAGTGCGGCTGGGTTTGCCAGTCATTCACAGCGTGGTGCGGAGCCCTGCTGGATGCACAAACGGCTATGGGTCGTGATCCCCGCGGGGGGCTGGCTATAGGCCGTAGGAGCGGTCAATGCTGTGTATGGTACGAGGACGCACGCGAAGCCGAAACCCCCGTGCCACACCAGAACGTCAGTATCGGCTGGAATTAGCGGGCAGAGCAAACCCGCCCCCCCAAACGATCACATTTTTATCCGCAGCGGTCCTGCGCCGACTTGATCGCCGCCGTGAAGCCCGACAGCGAGAACGTGTCCTTCGTCGTCGTTCCACGTTGGCTAAGCCCCTCGACACGGGCTTTCGAGCCACGACGGAAGGCGCCGGTCAGCGTGCTGTCCTCGGATGGCGAGCGCGTCCACGCGTTCTCGCCCTCGGTGAACATGGTGTAGTTCTTGTTGCCCACGGAGACCTTGACCTTCGATCCGCCCTTGAACGGGTAGCCCGACAGGAAGGAGACCTCGTTTCTGACTTTGTCGCCTGGACGCACAGCTACCATCAGGAAGATGTCGCCGCGCTGCACCTCGACCCGTTTGCCGCCGCGCTCTGCCAAGGACTCAAGCGGCTGGCTCACGATCCAGCAGACTTTCTGCGCGCCGTCGCCTGCGACGAACACGGACCAGTCTTTCTTTGCATCAACCCGTTCCTGGGCGGCTGCTCCCGTGGCGCTTATACCCAAGGCTGCCCCGGCTAGAATCAGGCCTGTTGCAAATGACCTCACACCTTTGAACATTATCGTCTCTTCCCTGTCCCGCCGCCTGCTCGCGGCCACCTGAACTGCCCCCGACACCGGTTGTTCCCGGCGCGCTTATGAGCATACTGTAATTCGTGCAAAGATTTCCAGCCCGACACTGGAAATTTGCGCGCATTGCGTTGGTCCTTCCGGACCCCGGAACAGAAACGAGGAACCAGGGCCATGCCGTCGTGACGGCGGATACTTTCACACCACCGGGCACCAACCTGACCGACGAGGCGCTGGTTGCGGCGATTGCGGGCGCATCGGACCGGAATGCCTTTGCCGAGCTGTTTCGCCGCTATGCGGGACGGGTGAAGGGCTTCCTGATGAAGTCCGGCGCACCTGCCGATCTCTCCGAAGAAGTGGCGCAGGAGGTCATGGTGCTGATCTGGCGCAAGGCCCGACAGTTTGACCCGACGCGGGCCAGCGCCGGCACCTGGATCTACACCATCGCCCGAAACAGGCGAATCGATCTTCTTCGTCGGCAGAACCGCCCGGCGCCCGATCCCAAGGATCCGATGTTCAGCCAGGAGCCTGAACCGGACCCCGCGGCAACGCTCGCTGTCAGCGAACGCGATGCGCGTGTGCGTACGGTCCTCGCGGATCTCAACGAGGATCAGCGGCAAGTGGTGGAGCTCTCTTTCTATGCCGGGCTGAGCCATGGTGAGATTGCCGAGGAGACAGGGATCGCGCTCGGCACAGTGAAATCCCGCATGCGCCTCGCGCTTGGCCGGTTACGCTCGGCACTAGGCGAGGGCTTCTCCGGAGAACTGCAGGATGACTGACGCGAATCCGGTGCTGGCCGAGATTTGGCGTGGCCCGGTGCTGGAATGCGTCCATCGCGGAACTGCAGTCGTCTGCCGGCCGGATGGCGAGGTGGTAGCCGCGTGGGGCGACCCGGCGCGGCGGGTGCTGCCGCGCTCGTCCTGCAAGATGGTGCAGGCGCTGCCCCTCGTCGAAAGCGGTGCCGCCGATGCCGCCGGGCTCACCGACCGGCACCTCGCCCTGGCCTGCGCATCCCACCAGGGCGCTGCAGTGCATACGGATCTGGCAGGGGAATGGCTCGCGCATCTCGGCCTCGGCGAGCCGGACCTGCGCTGCGGCCCGCAGATCCCGGATGATGGCGAGGCCCGGCACGGGCTGCGTGCCCGCGGCGAAGCACCTTGCCAGCTCCACAACAACTGCTCCGGCAAACATTCAGGAATGCTGACGCTGAACCAGCACCTTGGTGGCGAAGCGGAGTACCTTGAAGTCGAGCACCCGGTTCAGCGGGCCGTCGCCCAGGTCACGGCCGAGACCCACCGGGAAGAACTCGGTGACCATGCGATAGATGGCTGTTCGGCACCCAACTTCGTGGTTTCCCTGCAAGGGCTCGCGACTGCCATGGCCGGCTTTGCCCGTCCGGAGGAGGCGTTCACTAGCGCCCGCATCGATGCCGCGCACCGACTGCGCAACGCCATGATCGCACATCCGGTCCTCGTCGCGGGTGATAAGCGGGCGTGCACCAAGCTCATGCGGGCGACCGGAGCGAAGGCTGCTGTGAAAACCGGCGCTGAAGGCGTCTTCGTTGGCATTCTGCCGGAGGCGGGGCTCGGCATTGCGCTCAAGATCGACGATGGTTCAACGCGCGGTAGCCACGCCGCGATAACCGCATTGCTTGCGCGTTACGAAGCTCTGGACCGCGAAGACCCAGTTTATCTCGAGTACGCCTACGCGCCACTCCTAAACCGCAGGGACATCGACTGCGGTCGGATCCGCGCGGCCCCAGACCTCCTGGCATAGGCCCGCTCCTTCATCTTGCTGGAAATACCTCGGAGCGAGAGGCAGAGCCTCGCCCGAGCCCGTAGGGCGCGGTCCTCAAAGGCTACGGCCCCGAGATCTGCCAGCTTATGCTTACCTGAGCGGTGATGGCAGCACTGCCCGCCTCGACAGGAACTGGAGCCGAAGCCCGAGCCATCTCGAACTGCGCCATCGGGCGAGGACCGAAATTCCCACCAGCTTCTGAAATCGAAAGGATCGGCCCAAGCGTCACGCCGGCCGCATCGGCATAAAGCTCCGCCTTGCGGCGCGCATCTGCCACGGCCAGTCTGCGCGCCTCATCCCGCGCGTCCCCATCCTCGGCCAACCCAAAGCTAATACCACCGATCCGGTTCGCGCCCGTCGAGACGACGCGATCAAGAACCTTTCCAAGGCCGTCCAGCGCCCGGATCCGGGCAGTCACGTTGTTGAACACCCGGTAGCCGGTGATACGCGGCGCACCCGACGAGATGCTCTTGCGATCATTGTAAACCGGCTGGATCGAAAAGTTCGAGGTCCGGATGTCCTTCGCGTCGAGCCCCGCATCTTTCAGCGCGGCAATGACGGCGCCCGCCTGTTCGGTATTGGCGGCCAGCGCCTCGCCCGCTGTCTTGTCCGCGGTTTCCACGCCGATGGAGATCGTGGCCATATCGGGCACCACTGTCACGCTGCCCTGACCGGTCAGGCTGATCGAGGGCACCGGCGGCTCGGCCGACGCCGTGGTCGCCAGCATGGCGCAGAATACGAGGGCGAGAAATCGCATGGTTCAGTCCTTCACACTCGGGTCGGGGAGCAGTTCAACGCGGCGTGCCGAGCAATCCGGCTCTCGCGTAGTCCTCCAGCCCCGCCGCCGTCAGGCTATCCAGTTCCTCGAACAGCGTCTCATCGATGCGGCGAAAGTTGAAGCAGGATTTGCCCTGCATGCGTTTGCCGAGGCCCTCGGACATGCCGTCCAGCAGCCCCGGATTCACATAGACCGGCATCAAGTGATAGCTGACATAGGACTTCTTCAGCTTGACCGCGCCGAAGAACATCTCCTGCCCGTTCTCGCGCACGTGAAACGTATCGACACAGTAGTTGCCCGGCTCGTCGCTCAGTACTTTCAGGTGCCCGGCATGGCGGGCCATCATGTCCCGGAGCGTGGCGAAAGCCTCTTCCAAATCAGAAGAACGCCTGCAGCCCTGTCTGCGCCCGACCCAAGATCAACGCATGGACGTCATGTGTGCCCTCATAGGTGTTCACCGTCTCGAGGTTCACCACATGCCGGATCACGTGGAAGTCCAGCGAAATCCCGTTGCCGCCATGCATGTCGCGCGCGTTCCTCGCGACATCCAGCGCCTTGCCGCAATTGTTGCGCTTGACGATGGAGATCATCTCGGGCGCGAACCCACCCTTGTCCATCAGGCGCCCGACCTGCAGCGAGCCCTGCAGGCCCAGCGCAATCTCGGTCTGCATATCCGCCAGCTTCTTCTGGAAAAGCTGCGTCTGCGCCAGCGGCTTGCCGAACTGCTTGCGGTCGAGCCCGTATTGCCGGGCTGCGTGCCAGCAGTACTCGGCCGCCCCCATCGACCCCCAGGAAATCCCGTAGCGTGCGCGGTTCAGACAGCCGAACGGCCCCTTCAGCCCTTCGACATTAGGCAGGAGCGCGTCGTCCGGCACCTCGACCCCATCCATGACGATCTCGCCGGTGATGGAGGCCCTGAGGCTCATCTTCTTCTCGATCTTGGGTGCGGAGAGGCCCTTCATGCCCTTCTCCAGCACGAAGCCCCGGATTGCCCCGTCATGCTCGTCGGACTTGGCCCAGATCACGAAGACATCCGCGAGCGGCGCGTTCGAGATCCACATCTTCGAGCCGGAGATGACGTAACCGCCCTGCACCTTGGTGGCACGGGTCTTCATCGCACCGGGGTCGGAGCCCGCATCGGGTTCGGTCAGACCGAAACAGCCGATGTACTCGCCGGTCGCCAGCTTCGGCAGGTACTTCCGGCGCTGTTCCTCCGAACCGTAGGCGTGGATCGGGTACATGACCAGCGAGGACTGCACGGACATCATAGACCGATAGCCGCTGTCGCAGCGCTCCACCTCGCGGCTGACTAACCCGTAGGAGACGTAACCCGCCCCAACACCGCCATATTCCTCGGGGATGGTAACTCCCAACAGGCCCAGCTCTCCCATCTCGCGGAAGATCTCAGGGTCCGTGGATTCGTTGGCGAAGGCATCCGTGACGCGCGGCATCAGCCGGTCATCCACGTATTGCCGCGCCGTGTCCCGGATCATACGTTCTTCTTCGGTGAGCTGGTCCTCCAGCAGGAACGGATCGTCCCACTGGAAACGTACCCGGGACGCTTTGACAGGAGTTTCGATGTTCATGGGCTTGCCCTCATCGGATAAATCGCTGTCCAGCGATGTACGCGTCGGCGCGCTTCGCGTCCACCCGCATGGAGATAAAGTGACCCGGAGGGCGGGGCTGTGATTTCGCTGGTGCGTGATCTCTGGCCGGAAGATGAGCCGGCCCCTTTGCTGCGCTTGCTGAGAGGCATGGTGCTCGCGCCGATGGTGCTGTCGCTGCTCCTCGCGGCTGGGGCTTTCCTGATCTCCGGCACCGCGCGCGCCGAACGGGCAGCAGCCGTTGCGGCGGCACTGGACTCGGCCATCTCGCTGACAGCATTGGTCTTCCTCTTTACGTTCACCCTGGGGCTTCTGGGTGTGATGGTGCTGGGATATGTGGCGTCGCGCGGGCTGCTCGTCTGGGCGCTCACAGGGGGTCTGCTGGGCGCCCTGGGTGGCGTAATATTTGGCGTGATGGTCGGCGGAGCGCCGAACCGGGTGATGATCCTGGCCTTCGCCGTGCTCGGCTGGGTGTTGTTTCTGCTGCTGCGCTGGTTCGCGGGAATCCGGGCGCCAGGGGACAAGCGTTAGTCGCTTTCGCAACAACTGCGCTTACCAGCACAGCCTCAACCCATAGCGCGCGGACGCTACTCAGTTGGGCAGCGCCGCACTCCCCCGTTTAGCCCAAAGTGGAAACCGCGCCACATCGGTTGAGCCCATCGCCCGCATGACCGCCAGATGGTCGAAACCGGGCAGGGTGCCGAGGATATCCAGCAGATCCTCCGTGCCCTTCGCCCCACCCGGGATCAGCAGTTCCTGACCCAGGCTGTCCTTCAGGTGCCAGAACAGATCGTCCTCAAACGGCCCTCTATCATTGGTACGGATCTCGACCTCGACGAGCGCATCCAGTGCCACGATGCCGCCACCCCAGGGTCCGAAATAGCTGATGCGGCCTTCCTGAACGGCGACAATGCCGGGACCACCGCGGCGCCCGCGCCAGGCGGTGAACGCGCGCTCGACCGCGCCGAAAAGCGCGAGACAGCAGAAGATGCCGAGCGCGATCACGACCACTCCAAGCCACGCGCCCTGCGAGCTCATCCGCCAGCCATGCCAGACGAGAAACACGCCGGCGACGCCGAAGGCCGCCGGGATACCCCAAGTACGCAGGACCGCTACCGCCTCTGGCCGGAAGAAACTCATGTCCAGTCGCCGTAGGTCATCTGCCAGTAAGCCAGGGCTGCGACCGCCGCCGTGTCGGCGCGCAACACCCGTGGACCCAGGGCAACGGGACGCGAGTAGTCCAGACCGCGCAACCGTTCTGCCTCCTCCACGGTGAAGCCCCCTTCAGGTCCGATCAACACGGCCCAGGGCGCGGCACCGCGTAGGGTGCATCCTTCCCCCCCTTGCGGGGGTTGATGCACCGTCGGGGCCACGCCTGCCAGGCGTTCGTCGCAGAACATCAACTGCCGCCCCTGGGGCCAATCCGAGAGCATCCGGTCGAGCTTGACCGGGATTGCGACCTTGGGCACCGAAAGCAACCCGCACTGCTCCGCCGCCTCCACCGCATGGGCCTGCAGCCGCTCGACATTGACCCGCTCGGCATTGGTGTTCCGGGTCAGGACAGGGAGGATCCGGCGACAGCCCATCTCGCAGGCCTTCTCTGCGATGAAATCTGTACGGGCCTTCTTGATGGGCGCGAAACATAGCCACAGATCCGGCGGCAAGGACTGCGCCCGTACTTGCTCCCGGCACACCAGCCGCCCGGCCCGTTTGCCCGCCTCGGAAACCTCACTCAGCCACTCGCCATCGCGCCCGTTGAAGATCATCACCCCGGCGCCAACCGTTTGCCGCATCACGCCAAAGAGATAATGCGCTTGCTCCCGGTCCAGCACAACCTCCGCCCCGGGCCCGAGATCTGCGGCGACATGAAGCCTGATTTTCGCGCGCGCCTGTGCCATACCAACCCCGTGAGTGAACGGTTTCATAACAGCCCCCTGTCCCCGGATGGAAGGGTCCATGACGCGACGCGGCTGAACTGGGTCGACCGCTTCTGCCCGCCATGGTCGCGGCCCTGGCTGAGGCTCAGCCGCGCAGACCGTCCCATCGGCACATGGCTCCTTCTGATCCCCTGCTGGTGGACCATCGCACTGGCATCGATCCGCTACGGCTGGACGCTCTGGGACCTATGGCTCTTCGTCGGCTGCGCCATCGGCGCGTTCCTGATGCGCGGCGCGGGTTGCACATGGAACGACTACACAGACCGCGAGTTCGACGCCCAGGTTGCACGCACCCGGTCCCGGCCAATCCCGTCCGGGCAGGTGACACCGACAGGCGCACTCGTCTGGATGTGCATCCAGGCGCTGCTGGCCTTCCTGATCCTCCTCAGTTTCGGCTTCCCTGCGATCTGGTGGGGCGTGGCCTCACTGGCGATCGTCTGTATCTACCCGTTCGCGAAGCGCTTCACATGGTGGCCGCAGGTCTTCCTCGGGCTCGCGTTCAACTGGGGGGCGCTGCTGGTCTGGGTGGCAAAGACTGGCGAGATCAGCGTGCCCGCGCTCTTCCTCTATGCCGCCGGGATCGCGTGGACGCTCCACTACGACACCATTTACGCTCATCAGGACCGCGAGGATGACGAGCTGATCGGCGTCCGCTCCACCGCCCGCCTGTTCGGTGAGGACACCGGGCGCATGCTATGGCTCTTCACTGCTCTCGTGGCGGTGCTGGCCGGAATGGCGGTGCTGACGGCGTTCGGCGGGTGGCTTGCGCTACTGGGGGTGGCCGCACTGGTCGGGCACATGGCCTGGCAGACGCGCACGCTGGACATTGACGACCCGGAGCTCTGCCTGATGCTCTTCCGCTCGAACAACATCGCCGGTCTGATGCTGCTGGTCGGGCTGATCGCGGACAGCCTCCTCTAACCGTTTTCGCATTCTTCCGCGCTGATCCCGGTCCCGCCCAAACTGCCATCCACGGGCGGGCGAGCAGGACAATCGGCAGTTTTCGGCGTTGGCGGTGCCGCGCACGCAGCAATAGCAATTGCCAAAACCACCAACAGAACGCGGCTCATTCTGTTTCCTTCCCCTGCCAGATATAGGCTCCCATGCGGACCCGTTGAGAGCCATCCCCTCCATCGCGATGCTGCAACTTCGCAGCGCGCGCATTGAGGGTCGCCAGCGCATCCCCAAACAACTTTCGCGCAAGCCCATCGAGCTCGGCCACCGACGCGGCGCTTAGTCGGTTGTAATGCACGGCGCGTTCGAAATGCGGACCCGGGTCCGGAGCGGCGGCCATGTTGTCCGCGGCGGCCATGGCGTGATCACCGACCTTCGCTGCGAAATAGTCGAGCATCGCCCGATCGTCCCTGGAAGGAACATTTGCCGGTCCGCTCAGGTGCAGGAGGTCCTCTTCAATAGTGACAAGGCCAAGCCGCACCAGCTCATCGAGTATGGTGCGCGGGTGGACGTCTTTGCTGACTTTGTTCACGAGGGCCTCGAAACTCGGGGGCGGTCCCGTACGAGACAGGGGCGCACTGCCAAACTCCGCACGCCAGAGCCCCGTAACCCGCGCGACAGGCCCAGCCGAGGGAGATAGATCCGAACCGCTTTTGCGAAGGCTCTTGATGTCCCGTCTCTGCAGACCGGTCAGCAAATGTACTCTGCTGTCGGTCAGCGGCTTCCCATCGAGCGAGAAATCCTTTTCTGCCGCCTCGAGATAAGCGTGCTTCAATGCGTCCGAGGCTGCCGGGAACAGCATGTCTCGCGCGATCAGGACACGCACAATGGGGCGCAGGATTCGTGCCAAAGCGAGAGTCAGATCATGCATATGGGCTTTTTGCCCATTTTTTTGTTGCGGTCAATTCCAAACGTAGGTATCTGGTGACTCTGAAAAATGGGCATTTTACCCATTTATACTATGGA
>JBCDID010000042.1:0-14522 GCA_038749355.1 Pseudomonadota bacterium
CCGCCAGGCCACCGAGCCGGAGCTCGCGTCAAAGGCCGACAACTGAGCGGCTGCGTCGAGGACATAAACCCGACCCCCGGTGATAACAGGCGTGCCGGTGATGCCGTCCTCGCTGCCGGAGCCCGCATCCGCGCGCCAGGCAGAGACCAGATTGATCGGGCCTTCCAGGTGTCCGGCCGCATGGTTCGCGGTCCCGTTCGTCTGGGTCCATTCCGCATTGCGCCGAGCCTCGGGCAAGGCAGGCACATTCCCGGTGAAGGTCTGTCCCGGGCGCTGCTGGTCGCGAATCCGGATACGCTCGCCTTCGAGACGTTCTTCATCGTCGAAATAGCTGCACCCGGTTGCCAACACCACGACTGCCAGAAGACCCGCGATACTCCGCCCCGTAAGTCCCCTCACCGACACCATGTTCATTCCACTCGCTCCCCAGCGTTGTTCTTGCCAGCCCTGTTCTTGCCAACGTGTTCCTGGCTTGCCCGTCAGCCGGACTGGCCGGTGATCTCTCCGCCCGTGGCGGCAAGTGCCGCCGCCGCCCGCTGCCGTGCCCCCGGTGTTGCAACAGGATCGCTCATGACCGCCTGCCAGTCGGCATGGGCTGCCGTCTTGTTCCCTTGGCCCAAGTAAAGCGCGCCCCGCAGCTCCAATGCAAGCACCCGGAACGCCCGATCCTCGCCCAAAAGCGGCTCGAGCACGGCGATCCCCTCGGCGCCGCCCTTGATCCGCGCAAACTGCAGGGCCGCGAGGTCGCGGTATTCCTGCGGCGCCTCGGCCTTGTTCATCATCGCCTCATAGGCGGCCTCGGCCTCGTCATTGCGGCCATCCCGCGCCAGCGCACCCGCAGCCGCCAGTTCCGCCAGCACGACCGCTGGCCCGTCGATCTGTTCGGGCAGCGCCAACTGGTCTTCCAGCGTCGCGTTGTCGGCGGCTATGAAGATGCCCCCCCGCGCCTCGGCCTCGGACTGGGCCTGCGACTGGGTCCAGGACCACCAGGCCGCCGCCCCCACGACAATCGCGATCCCGCCGACGATGAACGGCCCCCACTTCTTCCAGAGCGCGAGCATCTGGTCCTGCTGGACCTCCTCGGTCACCTCACGGATAAAGCTGTCGGTCTCACTCATGGGTCCTCACCTTTGCCGGTCTGCGGCTTGGCAGCTAGCGTATCGCCGCGTCCGGGTCAACGAAAGCGCCAACCAATCCGGTCGTTCCGGCAAATCCGATGCTCACCCGGACAAATCTATCGTGGCGCCTGGACCAAGACCACACTGGGCGAGCTTTCCCGGATTGGTCTCAAGCGCAAATGCCGTACCGTCCGGCGCCGCGATCCATGTGCGATCCTGCGGCACCCCGCGATTGACCTGCAGAACCCTCCCCACCGCATCCAGATAGACGATATCGAGCGGGATGAGCGTGTTCTTCATCCAGAAGCTGGTCTTCCGCTTCGGGTCGAGCAGGAAAAGCATGCCCGCATCCTCGGCCAGGCTCTCCCTGTGCATCAAGCCACAAGCAATCTGCCTCGGGCTCTGCGCAACCTCGGCGTTGAGCGGGCACGTTCCCACAGAGATGGTGCGCATCTCGAACGGCTCGACGCCCGCGCAAGGCGACGGGTCGGCACAGGCCACAGGACCAAGCCCGATCGCCAACGCGCCAATCACGCACATGTTCAAAGCTCTCAGCATTGTCACCTCAAGGATCCGGGGCGAGAATGTTGCAATCGCCTTGACCCGGGTCAATATCGGTCGGAACAGCAAACAGGGAGCCACAGGATGCCCGGACCACTCGACGGTGTCAGGATCATCGATCTCTCGGGCATGATCTCGGGGCCGCTGGGTGCGATGATCCTCGCGGACCAGGGTGCCGACGTGATCAAGGTCGAGGCCCCGAAGGGCGACAGCACGCGGGCTGTTGCGACCCAGCGCGGCGGGCTGTCGGCAAGCTTCCTGAACAACAACCGCAACAAGCGTTCCGTGGTGCTGGATCTGAAGAAGGACGGGGCAAGGGACGCGCTCCTGCGGCTCATCGCGGGCGCGGACGTGGTGATCCAGAACTTCCGTCCCGGTGTCGCGGACCGGTTGGGGATCGGGTACGAGGCCGCGCGCGCCGTGCGAGAGGACATCATCTACACGTCCATCGCGGGGTTCGGGTTCGACGGACCTTACGCCCACAAGCCAGTCTTCGACCCGCTGATCCAGGCGCTGTCGGGGGTGACGACGGTACAGGCGCTCTCGGACCAGCACCGGCCCTCGCTAATCCGCACGATCCTGCCGGACAAGCTGACAGGCTTCACGGTGGCGCAGGCGGTCACGGCGGCGCTGTTTGCGCGGGCACAGGGGCGTGGCGGGCAGCACATCCAGCTTTCCATGCTGGACACGGTGGTCCACTTCCTCTGGTCCTCGGACATGGGCGGGCACACGTTTGTTGGCGATGAGCTGGAGGCCGAGACGGCGCAGAGCTTCATCGACCTGATCTACGAGACCGCGGACGGGTATATCTCGGTCGCCGCCTTCCGGCGCGTGGATTGGGAGAAACTGGCAGATGCCTGCGAGATGCCGGAGTGGAAGACGGACGAGAGGTTCCTGACCTCGGCAGGGCTGGAGGAACACAAACCCGCCCGGCTGGAGATGACGCAGGAGGCGCTGCGGGGTCGGACGACAGCGGAGTGGATCGAGCGGCTGGACCGCTTTGATGTGCCCGCCGCCCCCGTGCTGACCCGGCGCGAGATGATCCGCCATCCCCAGATCGCCGCCAACGCCCTGATCGTCGAGACCGAGCACCCTGAGGCGGGTCTGCTGCGCCAGACCCGAAACCCGGCGCGGTTCCACGGGACACCGGCGGAACATCGGTTCGGTGGGGCCAGGTTGGGCCAGCACACGGAGGAGGTGCTGGCGGAGGCCGGTCTGCAGGAACGGGAAATCCTCGATCTGACGGCGTCGGGTGCCGCGATCCAGCAGAAATGACCCGGGCACAGAGAGGCGCGCCCGGGCCATCTGGCATCGTCAGCCCATGCCATCCCACATGGAACCTTCACCTTCGTCGCCTCTGACATAGTCGGGCAACATCTCGGCGGTGTAGTCGTCGATCTCCTCCCACTCGGGCTTGGCCCTCTCCGTGGTAGTTGCCGCCACGACCACGTCGAGACCTGAATGGTCATCGATCTCGGACCCGCTGCCGCGGATCTCTGCGAAGTCAAAGCTGTCGACCCCACTGAAGGGGGCCTCGATCTCCTCGTAGTTGAACGAGAAGTTCTCGGTCGGCACCCTATTTGGTGTCTCATCGGGCGGCGGCGGCAGATCGGGATCATCGATATCCGGCTCCTCGCCGATGGTCTTGTCGCCAAGACCCTCGCGGGAAGGTTCATCCGCCATCGGGATGACTTCCCCCATAAGCACCTTCTCCTGAAGCTTGGGTGCAGAGGCCCGGCTCGGCGTCTCGTCGGGCGGCGGCGGCAGATCGGGATCATCAATGTCCGGCTGTTCGATCCAGATCTTGTCGAGCGGGTTGTCGCGGAAAGGCTCATTAAGTTTCGGCATCATCTTGCTCCAATTGCAGGGGAGTACTGTCTCCCGTTTCAATGGAGCCAAGCTTGATGCCGCTCTGTTTCAGTCGTTTTTCCCGCAGAGTTTCAATTGTTTCGGTCGTAATGGCGGCGCCGCTCTCAGAAAACGGGCACCTCGACACTGCCGAGCAGCGTCACGGTTCCATCAGGCGCGAAACGGACCACCTGTATTTCACCCGAGAGCGGCCGCGTGCCAGTCAGCGCCTCGATGTTTCGGCTGTGACCGACGACCAATATGGTCTCTTGAGAAGGCATGGACGCCAGCTCTTGGGCAATCGCCTCAGTCCGACGCCGGTTCGAAGACTTGTCCTGACCGAAGAAGTTCAGACTGGACTTCCGCGTGATCTCGCCAAGCGCCATCTCGCGCGCCGTGTCCATGTTGCGGCAATACAGGCTAGACCAGATCTGGTTGATATCCACCCCTGCCGCGCGGACCATATCCCCGGCTCGCCCAGCCTGACGCACACCGTCCACCGAGAGGTTCCGCTGCGTCGCGCAATCGGACAGATCGAAATCCTCGGGCTCACCTCGACCGGGCGCGAGAGCATGGCGCATGATCGCATGCGTGTTCGGCTCGGCCAGTCGCTTCAGGATCGCCTCGTCCGCCTCGGCAGACACAGTGAACAGCAGGACCACAAGGGCGATAAGTGCGCGCATCACGCCTCCTCGAAACAACGACGCGCCGACGCTAGTCGGCTAGGCAGAGGAACACAACGCGGCGCAAACCGGGCCCTTGGAAATGGTTAATTCGAAGGCTCAGCCGAAGAATGTCACGTATTCTTCGTTTTGACCGAAGAATTAACCATTCAGGCGGCCCGGAACTGTCAACTTTGCGTGACGCTGTGATTTGCGGTACCACTCGTCCCAACCTGACAGCGCACGCGAGGGTCCATGATCGATTTCTACTATTGGCCCACGCCCAACGGGTGGAAGGTCGCCATCCTGCTGGAGGAGCTCGGCGTTGAGTACCGCATGATCCCCGTGAACATCTCCAAGGGCGATCAGTTCAAGCCGGAATTCCTCGCGATATCACCCAACAACCGGATGCCTGCGATTGTCGACCACGGGGTCGAGGGCGAGCCTGTCAGCGTCTTTGAGAGCGGCGCAATCATGTGGTATCTCGCTGACAAATTTGGGAAATTCCTGCCCGCTGACCCGCGCGGACGGACCGAGGTCATGGAATGGCTGTTCTGGCAGGTGGGCGGTCAGGGCCCCATGGCAGGTCAGCTGTCGCATTTCGTGAACTATGCGCCCGAGGGCGACCACGATTACGCACACACCCGCTACAAGGGCGAGTACGAGCGGCTATGCGGGGTTCTGGATCGGCGTCTGGAGGGGCGCGAATGGCTGGTTGGCGGGGTCTATTCCATCGCCGACATGATTTGCTGGCCGTGGGTGCTGATTGCGAAGCCGCTGGGCGTGGATCTCTCGCCTTTTCAGGGGCTTAGCGACTGGCGCGGACGCATCAAGGAACGCCCAGCGGTGCAGCGCGCCGTCAATCTCGGCAAGGAGCACCGCCGTTCTGCGCCGCCCACAGACGCCGAACGCAAGCTCCTGTTCGAACAGAACGGGCGCACAGGCGGGGGCTGATCCCTGTGATGCAGCAGGCGCATACCCGCCTTGAGATGCGTCAACTTTACGTTACGCAAACCTTTCCCGTGCACTGGAAAGCGCATAGTGTTCTCCCTATGTCGCGCCAGATTGCCGGTAGTTGTGCGTTGAACGCCTGAACGGTGCGGTGGAGGACAGAATGCGGATCTCATCCCTGATTGCGGCGGCGCTGATCGTGGCGGGTCTGGGGTATTGGTTCGTGCTCCGCCATGGCGGTGAGGAGGCCCAGGCGGCGGTCGAGCCCGCTGACGCTCCAGTTGCAGAGACCCAGCGTGCGGCCACGCCCGTGCCTGTGCAGGTCTTCACAAGCCAAGCAGTGGAACACCAGGGCGAGCTGCTGCTGAAAGGCCGGACCGAGGCGAACCGCAATGTCCACGTGGCCGCCGAAACCACGGGCCGCGTGATCTCGGATCCCCTGCGCCGAGGCGCGGAGGTGCAGGCGGGACAGGTGCTCTGCGAACTGGACCCGGGCGTACGGGCGGCTGAACTGGCCGAAGCTGAAGCCTCGCTGGCTGAGGCGCGCGTGGATGCAAGCGCCTCCAAGCAACTGAAAAGCAAGGGCTTTACCGCAGAGACCACGCTCCGCAGCGCCGAGGCCCGCCTGCAGGCAGCAGAAGCCCGCTTGGGCAAGGTGCAATGGGACATCCAGCAACTCGCCATCCGGGCGCCCTTCGACGGCATCCTCGAAACCGATACGGCGGAATTGGGCACGTTCCTGTCCCCCGGCACGGCCTGCGCCAACGTCATCGACCTGACCAAGATCAAGGTCACGGCCTTCGTGGCGGAGCAGGATGTCGAGGCGCTCTCGCTCCGCCAGGCGGCCCGCATACGCCTGATCAACGGGGCCACGGCAGAGGGCGAGATCACCTTCCTCAGCCGGGTCGCGGACCAGAACACGCGCACCTACACGGTCGAGGTCACGCTCGATAACCCGGACGCCAAGCTGCGGGACGGGATGACGGCCGAGCTTGCCATCGCCCTGCCCACCCGCAAGATCCACCGCATCCCGCAATCGGCGCTGACGCTGAACGATGCGGGGACGCTCGGGGTCCGTGTGGCTGACGCGGGCACGGCGCGGTTCCTGCCTGTGAGCATCATCGGCGAGGCGCCTGAGTACATTCGCATCACGGGCCTGCCGGACACTGCGGATATCATCGTCGTCGGCCAGGAATTCGTGCGCGACGGCCGCGCGGTCGAGGCAACCCAGTTCCAGCTTCCCGCGGGCCTCACCCAATGACGGGACTCGTGTCATGGTGCATGAACCGCGCGCGCATGGTGCTGGCGTTCATCGCGATTGCGTTGGGCGCGGGGCTATACGCCTATACCAGCCTGCCGCGCGAGGGCTCGCCTGATATCGACATTCCGTTCTTCTACATCTCCGTGCCGCTGCCCGGCGTCTCGGCGGTGGACTCGGAACGCCTGCTGGTCAAGCCGCTGGAAACCGAGCTGCGCGGGATCGACAATCTGAAGCAGATGACCGGCATCGCGTCCGAGGGCCATGCGGCGATCCTGCTGGAGTTCGACTTCGCCTGGGACAAGAAATCCGCTCTTGCCGATGTGCGCGACAAGGTCGACCAGGCCCAGGCGGAGTTTCCCGACGCCGCAGAAGAACCTTCGATCATCGAAGTAAACATGTCGGAATTCCCGGTGCTGGTCGTGTCGCTATCGGGCGGAGTGCCCGAGCGCACCTTGCTGAAGCTTTCCAAGGACCTGCAACGCGAGATCGAGGCGGACGCCCGTGTGCTGGACGCCGAACTGACCGGCCATCGCGAGGAGATGCTTGAGGTCCTGATCGACCCCCTGAAGCTCGAGGCCTACAACGTCACGGCCCAGGAGCTGCTGTCGATCATCGATCGCAATAACCAGCTGGTGGCGGCAGGCACCGTGGAGAGCGCGACGGCGGAATTCTCCATCTCGGTCCCCGGCGCGTTTGAGAATGCCCGCGACGTCTTCGACCTGCCCATCAAGACCAATGGCGACCGAGTTGTGCGCCTGACCGATCTGGCAACAATCCGCCGGACCTTCGAGGATCCTGAGGGGCTGGCGCGGTATAACGGTCAGCCATCCATCTCCATCCAGATCTCGAAACGCATCGGCGAGAACATTATCGACACGGTCGAGGGCGTGCGCACGATCGTGGACGCCGAGATCGCCAAATGGCCCGATGCGTTGCAGAAGGCCGTCGCGGTTGATGTGTCCATGGACCAGTCGAACGAGGTCCGGTCCATGGTCACCCAGTTGGAGGGCTCGGTCGCAACCGCCATCCTGCTGGTCATGATCGTGGTGCTGGCAGCGCTTGGGTTCCGGTCCGCCCTGCTGGTGGGCGTGGCCATCCCGTGCTCGTTCCTCCTCAGCTTCGCGCTGATGCAGGCGCTCGGTCTGTCGATCAACAACATGGTCATGTTCGGCCTGATCCTGGCCGTCGGTATGCTGGTCGACGGGGCGATTGTCGTGGTCGAATACGCCGACAAGGAGGTCGCCAAGGGTACCGGGCCCATGCGCGCCTATGCGGCGGCGGCCAAGCGGATGTTCTGGCCTATTGTCGCCTCGACGGCGACGACGCTCTGCGCCTTCCTGCCCATGCTGCTCTGGCCCGGCATGCCCGGCAAGTTTATGGAGCAGCTGCCGACGACGCTGATCTTCGTCCTCTCCGCCTCGCTGATCGTGGCGCTGATCTTCCTGCCGGTGCTGGGCGGGGTGACGGGGCGTGTGACGCGGGCGCTCAGCCGACTGCGCGGACGCAAGGGCCCGGTCGTCGAGACCGCCGGAGCTTACCAGCGCACTCCCTTCGGAAAGATGCTGGCGCTGATCGTAATGAACCCGTTGGGTCCGTTTCTGGCGATCGGCACGGCCATTGGCGCGCTCTTCCTGATCTTCTCGCTCTACGGCTCCATGGGCAAGGGCACCGAGTTCTTTGTCGAGACCGAGCCCGAGCGCGCGATCATCTATGTTCGGGCCCGCGGCAACATATCCCTGCACGAGACCGACCGGCTGGTGCGCGAGGTTGAGGCGCGGATCGCGGGCGTCGAGGACATCAAGTCCGTCTTCGCGTTCTCTGGCTCTGGCGGGCTGAACAATGCCAGTGGACAGGAAGGCCCACCGGACAGCGTCGGCGAGGTGCAGATCGAGTTCTACCCCTGGAACGAACGGCGCAAGGGCAACGTGATCCTCGCCGAGATCGAAGGGTTGTTGCAGGATCTGCCGGGCGGTGCCGCCGAGATCTCGCGCATCGAGGACGGGCCGCAGCAGGGCAAACCGATCCAGCTTGAACTGAAGTCCGGGAACTGGGCAGATCTCCGTGCGGCAGCCGACACGGCGCGCGCCCATTTCGCCACCTATCCGGAGATGATCAACGTCGACGACACGCGGCCCCTGCCCGGGATCGAGTGGCAGATCACCGTGGACCGTGCCGCCGCCGGGCGGTTCGGCGCGGATGTCGCGACTGTGGGACCGCTGGTGCAACTGGTGACGCGGGGTGCGCTGCTGGGGACCTACAGGCCGGATGACAGCGACGAAGAGCTCGAGATCCGCGTGCGCTTCCCTGAAGAGGACCGGCTGCTGTCGACGTTGGATCAGCTGCGGGTGCCGACCGCGCGCGGACCCGTGCCGCTCGCCCACTTCATCGAACGCACGCCTGTGCCCAAATTGGGAGAGATCCAGCGCCGCGATGGCGAG
Organism: Pseudomonadota bacterium; assembly: GCA_038749355.1. Lineage (GTDB taxonomy): Bacteria > Pseudomonadota > Alphaproteobacteria > Rhodobacterales > Rhodobacteraceae > Thermohalobaculum. Next base: position 8,840 of record JBCDID010000042.1, read on the forward strand.
CGGTTCTTCCTCGTCCGCGCGGACGTGGCCCAGGGTGCCGCCAGAACCGATGTGGAGATCATCGGCGAGCTTGAAACCTGGATCGCGGAAGAGCGCCCCTTTGCGTCATCCGTCTCGGCCAGGTTCGGTGGCGACCGTGAGGAACAGGAAGAAAGCATGGCCTTCCTGGGTGCGGCCTTTATGGGCGCCCTCGGGCTGATGTTCGTGATCCTGCTGGCGCAGTTCAACTCGTTCTACAATTCCGTGCTGGTGCTCTCGGCGGTGGTCATGTCCGTGGGCGGCGTGCTGGTCGGCATGCTGGTGATGGGGCAGAAGTTCTCGATCATCATGACCGGCACAGGGATCGTGGCACTTGCAGGCATCGTCGTGAACAACAACATCGTGCTGATCGATACCTTCCAGGAGCTGCGCGCGCGCATGGCGCCCTTGGAGGCGATCGTGCGCACGGCGGAGGCACGGATCCGGCCGGTGCTGCTGACCACGATCACGACCATGGCCGGGCTCACGCCGATGATGTTCGCGACCTCGCTGGACTTCGGGACGGGAACCATGGCGGTGGGCGCGCCGACAGCACTCTGGTGGGTGCAGTTGGCGACGGCGGTGGTCTTCGGGCTCGGGATCGCGACGCTGCTGACGCTGCTGGTCACACCTGCGGCACTGGCGGCGCGGGAATGGGTCGGCATGGGGCTCTTCAGCCTCGGCCAGGGCGTGGCTGCGGGGATTGCAGGCCGCGCGTCCTCGGATCAGCGCAATGCCGACGCGGAGCTGGATGCACGCTTCAGGGCGGAGGAGAATCGCGATCTGATCTTCGCGGAGCCCAAACAACCCAAGACCACCACACTCCAGGCGGCGGAATAGCGCACAACGCACGCCACAAGCGCCCTGCCCGACCGAAAGCGAAGCGACAGGGAGGGCGCATGGAGCCTTTTCGCGACCAGCGAAAAGTCCGTTTGCTCAGACCGGCTCCTCGCGCTCCTGACGCTGCCAGAGGTCCGCATAGCGCCCGCCAAGGGCCAGCAGTTCGGCATGGGTGCCCTGCTCCGCGACAAGCCCCGCATCCAACACAATGATCCGGTCGGCATCCACCACGGTCGATAGCCGGTGCGCGATCAACAGCACCGTGCGGCCCTTGCCCAATTGCGCGAGTTCCGCCTGGATCTCCTGCTCGGTTGCCGTGTCCAGCGCCGAGGTCGCCTCGTCCAGGATCAGGATCGAGGGGTTCTTCAGCACGGTCCGCGCAATCGCCACCCGCTGCTTCTCGCCGCCCGATAGCTTCAGCCCACGCTCGCCGACCATGGTCTCATAGCCTTCGGGCAGGCCTTCGATGAAGCCGTGGATCTGCGCGGCCCGCGCGGCCTCGCCGACCTGCTCCCGCGAGGCCCCGTCCCGCCCATAGGCGATGTTGTAGCCAATGGTGTCGTTGAAGAGCACGGTATCCTGCGGCACCACGCCGATGGCGCCGCGCAGGCTGCCCTGCTCGACGGCGCGCAGGTCCTGCCCGTTGATGCGCACCGCCCCCTCGGAGACGTCATAGAACCGGAACAGCAGCCGAGCGATGGTCGACTTGCCGGAGCCCGAGGGCCCCACCACAGCCACGGTCTCTCCGGGCTCGATGCGGAAGCTCACACCTTTCAGGATCGGCCGCGCATCCGAGTAGCCAAAGACCACGTTCTCGAACTCGACACCGCCCTGCCCCGGATCGAGCGCCGGGGCGTCGGCGGCATCGCGCACCTCGGGCACGGTATCCAGCACGTCGAACATCTCGCGCATGTCCACCAGGCTCTGTCGCGTCTCGCGGTAGAAGTAGCCGAGAAAGTTCAGCGGCACCGTCACCTGCAACAGGAAGGCGTTGACCATCACGAACGCGCCCACGGTGAGCGATCCGTCCGCGACCCGGTATGCGGTCAGCAGCATGAACACAGTCATGCTGACGGCGAGGATCAGCGACTGGCCAACATTCAGGATGGCCAGCGACGACGCCGTGCGCAGGGCAGCCGTCTGGTAGGCAGCCATGGCGGTGTCGTAGCGATCCGACTCCCGCGCCTCGGCAGTGAAGTACTTCACGGTCTCGTAGTTCAGCAGGCTGTCCACCGCCTTCTGATGCGCGTCCTGATCCTGGGCGTTCATGACCATGCGGATCTTCACCCGCCACTCGGTGACCCAGAACGTGAAGGCGACATAGGCCACGACCGTGACCACCAGACCCACGACATAGAGCGGGCCGAACTCCAGCGCGAAGATTGCCGCCACAGCCGCCAGCTCGATCAGCAGCGGCACAAGCGAGAACAGCAGGTTGCGCAGCAGAAAGTCGATCGCCTTGATACCACGGTCCGCCACCCGGCTGAGCGCGCCTGTCCGGCGTGACAGATGGTAGTCCAGCGACAGCCCGTGGATGTGCCGGAACACCCGCAGGCCAAGCTGTCGGAGCGCGTGCTGGCCGACGCGGGCGAAGACCAGATCGCGCAGATGCTGAAACACGCCGCCGAGCAATCGCGTCGCACCATAGGCCACCACCAGCAGAACCGGCACGGCCAGCACGGCCGCCTCCGGGGCCAATGCGTCCACCGCATCGCGATAGACGTAAGGTGTCGCCAACACCGCAAGCTTGGCCAGGACCAGAAGGACAAGGGAGCCAACGACGCGCGCCCTCAGCCCCGGCCTGCCCACCGGCCAGAGATCCGGCAGAACCCGGATCAGCGTGCGGATATCTGGTTTGCCCTCGGAAATCGGGCGGCGGCCACGGCTCATGAAGGATGCCTTGTCTCTGGCCAGCGGCCGAGCAGGTTACTCGGCATCCACCAGTTCGGGAACGGAGAAGACCTGTCCCGGATATATGAGGTCCGGGTCGCGGATCAATTCCGTGTTGGCCCCGTAGATCAGACTGTAGCGGATCCCTTCGCCATAGTACTGCTCGGCGATGCTCCAGAGGTAGTCGCCGCGTTGAATGACAACCTCACGCTGACGCACGACTTTCGGAGAGAGCGCCTCGTAAGTGAACGGCGTCTCGATGCGGCTGGCCACCAAACCAGAAGTATCCAGTTCATCGAAGCGGAACAGGCGGATGCCGAGTGCCCTTTCTCGGGCCAACGCCCAGGCCCATCTGCCGTTGTCCTCGATCCCGGTGTCGCCCAGCCGGTCGCCATTGCCATAGATCCGGACCGAGTTGCCCGGCGCACCCCGGCCATTCAGTTCGACCGCCCCGAGCTCGCTATAGTTGATGGCATCCAACGTGACGGAGGTGGCCGTGCCCTGCGGCTGAAGCAGCGCCACTTTGTCCTGCAAAGGCTGGACCAGCGCAGGGGCCGCATCGGGCGTAGTCGATGGCAGGATGATCACGGGTGCGCTGAGCGCATAGCTTGGCTCGGCCTCGGCAATCTCCTGCTGCTGACCGGTCGATGTCGCTGCTTGTGGCTCCGCGCGCGCAACGACCGTGTTGTCCGACTGCTGGCTCGGGGTGGAGGCATCCGCGGTCGTCTGCGGCAGCACCTGCGCGGCTGGTGTTTCAACAGAGGGCGCAGTCTCGGACGCCGCGACTTCCTGGGTGGCCTCTTCCTGGGTGGCCTCTTCGGGCTGCGCTTGCTCGGCCTCTTGCTGAGCGACCTCTGCGGCGGGTTGTTCGGCCTCGGGCTGCGATCCGGCCTGCTGTGTGGTCTCTCGGGCGGTCTCTTGGGCGGTCTCCGGCCGATCGGAGGCGGGCTCATCCCGATCAGTGTCTGTCGCAGCGCCTGATGCAGCGTTGGTCGTCTCTTCCCCTGCGGCGGCTACCTGCTCCGTTCCGGTCCCGGATGCAGGCTGCGGCGCTGCGGGCTCACCTTTGGCGAGTGTACGAAGCTGCAGTTGCTGCGCTTCGCCCGAAAGCGGTGTAGTCAGAACGCTGACAAACGCACCGGCGGCATCCGCCTCAGCCGTCGCGATGACTTTGCCGTCCAGCAACACCTCAACCTTTTCGCCAGGAGCCGCCTTGCCCGCGATGATGGTCTGGCCATCGGCATCGACGCGGACGAGGTCGAACCTTGGTAGGGTGGTCGCGGTGGCGTCTTCTTGCGGGTTCTGCTCCGCCTCGGTGGATTGCTCCGCTTCCTCAGACGGCTGCGGAACGTCTTCTTGCGGGCCCATCAAAGCGGCCACAACCTGTTCCGCTGTCTTGGCCGGATCGAGACCCTGGTTGTCTTGCGCGGACTGGGGCTGGGCCTCCTCCTCCGGTTTTGCGGCACCGGCTGTCTCTGTCTGGGCTTCCGCTTCCGACTGAGCGGTCTCGGCAGCTGTCTCGGAGGTGGCGGCCTCCGCCGACTGCGTGTCCGAGGTCTCTTGCTCAGCCGCGGGCGCCGGAGCAGTCCCCTCCGACTCCTGGCTCAACGCGGTCTGGTCGACGACCACAGAGGTCTCGGGCTCAGCCGGATCGTCAGCCAGCCGGTTCCAGCCGAACCAGCCAACAGCGAGTATCCCCAATACTGATGCTCCGACGACGAGCGCCCTGTTCATGCCATACCCCGGTCTTCCACCATTCCCCGCGCGCACAGTATCCAATGTCGAAACCTTTTGGTAGGGATATACCAGTCGAGGAAATCACACGATCGCTATGACCCCACAGCAAATTTCCGTCTGCCTCTTTTGCGGTTCAAGATCCGGCTCGGACCCGGCGTTCATCGGTGCTGCGCAGGAGTTCGGTCTGGCGCTCGCAGCGGCGGGCCACCGGCTGGTCTATGGCGCGGGTGATCGCGGGTTGATGGGCGAGGCGGCGCGGGCCTGTCAGGAGGCCGGTGGCGCCGTGACCGGCGTCATCCCGCAGCATCTGGTGGACGCCGAAATCGGCAAGACCGATCTGGATGAGTACGTCGTCGTGGACAACATGCACGAGCGCAAGATGCTGATGTTCGAGCGTTCGGACGCCGTGGTCGCCTTGCCGGGAGGGCCGGGGACCCTGGACGAGTTGATCGAAGTTCTCACATGGCGCCAGCTCGGCCTGCATGCGCGACCCGTGATGCTGGTTAACACGAACGGATATTGGGATCCGCTGATCGGGCTGATCGACCATGTGATCCGGCACGGGTTCGCAAGCGACTCGTTCCGGGATCTGATGACCGTGGTGCCGGACGGCAAAACGGCTGTCTCCGCCATCGAGGCCTGGCTGGCGGATTGAGGGAAAGCGCCGGGGGCTGGCCCCGGCACCTCCGTTAGTTACTTCGCCGCGTCCAGAGCTGCACCGTCAGCCAGCTTGCCCGCCACGTATTCCCAGTTCACCAGGTTATCCAGGAAGTTCGCCAGGTAGGCCGGACGCTTGTTGCGGAAATCGATGTAGTAGGAGTGCTCCCACACGTCGCAGCCCAGGAGCGCGGTCTGGCCATGGCAGAGCGGGTTCACACCGTTCTCGGTCTTGGTGACCTTCAGCTTGCCATCCGCGTGGTCGTGCACGAGCCAGGCCCAGCCCGAGCCGAACTGACCGGCACCGGCTGCCGAGAAGGCCGCCTTGAACTCGTCGACCGAGCCGAAGTTCGCCACCAACGCCGCCTCGACTTCGCTCGGCATCCGGCTGTCGCCGGGGCCCATCATCTGCCAGAACTCGTTGTGGTTCCACATCTGGCTGGCATTGTTGAAGAGGCCCGACTGGGCGACAGCGCCCGCGTCGTAAGTGGCCACGATGATCTCTTCCAGCGACTTGCCGCTGTGGCCAGCCTCGCCTGCC